>DASUFG010000500.1:0-4722 GCA_036274715.1 Agriterribacter sp. | reverse complement strand
CTAAAATTTACGATGCAAGTCTTACGGGCATGTATGAATTTTTAAATATTATGGAGAAAAGGTATACCCCTTATGTTTTTGTGGGCATTTCCATTTTCAATATGGGACCATATGCCTACGATTCGCTGGGCCAGAAAGTGGGGTTACTCACCTTAGGCACAGAAGGACAGGATTTGCCGGAGTATCCCGATAGACAAAGGGCCAAGTACCAGAATTTTTCCATCCCCTTTGGCGGCGGTATTAAATTCGCTGTTACTCAGAATGTTTCTTTGGGCTGGGAATTCCGATTCAATAAAACATTTACTGATTACCTCGATGATGTGAGCACGAAATATGCAGACCGCAACATTTTACTCGCCGCAAGAGGTGCCAAAGCCATTGAGATGGCTTATCGTGGTGGGGAAATAAAGAATGGCAACCCCAATTACCCCACCGCCGGTACGGTAAGAGGCAACCCCGAAACCAAGGATTGGTTTTATTTTTCCGGAGTTACCGTAAGTTTCCGTTTATTTAATGATCGCGAATTAGGCCGGGGGGCAGGCGGAAAATCCATTCCTTGTCCCAAAAATGTATATTGATCGCCGGATAAAAGCTGGTGAAATATTATCCTCTACCATTTTGCATTACGTGTATTGGCAGGCTCCCTTTGGTATGCGGTAGCTGGTCTTAATTCGTAACTTAACTGCATCTACCATGAAATGTGTATACGCCCTGCGGTAACCACTTTAAAAAACCTCATAGCCAGGCAGTATAAGCCCTGCAAAAGCTCCTCTTCTGTTATCTATTGAACTTTTTGCCGACATGGCTCAGATTGAAGCTATGGATGACAAAGTTTTTCAGGTTATTAAACTATCTGTATGACCCAACAACCCAATCGCCTTATTTCTCTGGATGCCCTCCGCGGTTTTACCATTGCCGCTATGATCATGGTTAACTTTCCCGGGAGTGAAGAATATGTTTTTTTTACATTGCGCCATACCAAATGGAACGGGCTTTCTTTCACTGATAATATAGCCCCTATCTTTCTTTTTGTAATTGGCGTATCTATTGTATTCGCTTATACCCGGAGGTTAGCCGACGGCACTCCCAGGGCAAATTTGTATCGGAAGATCATCTTCCGTTCGCTCAAGATATTTGCGGTGGGCATGTTTTTAAACCTGATGCCCGATTTTAATTTCAGCGATGTGCGATGGACGGGTACCCTTCACCGCATTGCTATAGTGTTTATGGTTTGTGCCTTTATTTTTTTAAATACCAGCTGGAAACAACAGGCATGGATAAGCGCCGTTTTATTGGTTGGCTATTGGTTGGCACTCACGTTGATCCCTACGCCCGGGGTAGGTAAAGTGATGCTTGAGCCCGGTGTTAATATAGTAGCCTGGATAGACACCCAATTTCTTCCGGGAAAGATGTGGCAGGGTACCTGGGATCCGGAGAGTATATTGAGTACTATACCATCTATCGTGGGTGGTATTACGGGCATGCTTGCCGGCCGGCTTTTGATCAGTTCAATCACCCCTAATGAAAAAGTGAACTACCTGATGGTTGCAGGGATGTTCTCTGCCATACTCGGTTATTTCTGGGGACTTACATTTCCGGTAAACGAAAACCTCTGGACGAGTTCTTTTGTGCTGGTAACTTCTGGATTTGCATCTATACTCCTCGGGGCCTTGCACTTTTTGGTTGATATTAAGGGACGAACTAAAGGAACCCGCATGGGTATTATTTTTGGCGCCAATGCCATCACCATCTATTTCCTGGCGGATGTATTCGCACTTCTTTTTTACAGGGCGAAATTTGGCGGACTTCCTCTAAATGAGCTGGTGGTTACGCAATTAATGAATATTGGTATGAAGCCTGAATTGGCCAGTTTACTATATGCTTTGTTTTTTGTAGGCGTTAACTTTATCCCTGCGTATATACTGTATAAGAAGAAGATATTTATTAAGCTATAAACCATTTTGGTCTCCAACTTTATTCCTACTCCAGGTGGCAACGGGCAAATGGCTTAGCTAAGATTAAATTGCTTAGTGGCCATTTCTTCTATTGCCTTGCCGATCGCTAATGCCGCCGTTGCGGCGGGAGAGGGGGCATTGAGTACATGTATTGCGTTATTGCTGGCTTCTATTTTGAAATCGTCAATCATGCTCCCTTCACGTGAAAGGGCCATGGCACGAACGCCCGCCCTGCCGGGAACAAGATCATCCATTTGAAGCGTGGGAATAAGTTTTTGTAGCCGCTTCAAAAAATAAGCTTTTGAAAATGCGCCGCGATATTCATCCAGCCCAAAGCGCCAATGTTTGGCAAAAAACTTCCAGGTACCTTTAAAGCCAAATGCTTCGGACGTATCACTAAGGCTAAAGGCTGTTTTTCCGTACCCCTCGCGCTTAAATACAAATACTGCGTTAGGACCACATTCTACACCCCCCTGGATCATTCGCGTGAAATGCACACCCAAAAAAGGAAATTGGGGGTTGGGAACAGGGTAGATCAGGTTTTTCACTTTGCTCATGCCTTTTTCGCTCAAATCGTAATAGTCGCCCCGAAACCCAACAATGGCGCTATCCGTACCCGTTCCTTCTTTTTTTGCAATCCTGTCGCTCTGCAATCCGGCACAGGCAATCATATATTTGGCGGTAAAATTTTCCCGGTTGGTTTTGATGAGTATTCTTTCTCCATCTTTTACAAAATCTTTTGCTTCTGTTTGCAGGAAAACTTTACTGCCTTCAAATTGCTGTTCGAGCAGTTGAGCCAGTTTTTCTGTAAATCCTGCATAGTCAATAATGCCGGTACAACCCACCCAAATGCCGGCAATACCTTCGCAAAATGGCTCAATATCTTTTACTTCTGCAGCAGTTATCAGTCGCATATCTTCTACACCATTAGCCAGGCCGTTTTGATATACTTTGTTCATGTGCGCCAGTTCCTCTTCTTTAGAGGCGACTATAATTTTTCCGCAGATATCATGTTTAATTTGGTGTTCCCTGGCAAATGCAACCAGTTCACGTCGGCCGTCCACGCAATTCTTTGCTTTATAGGAACCCGGTTTATAATAAATGCCCGAATGAATTACACCGGAGTTATGTCCCGTTTGGTGTGCCGACACCCGGTTTTCCTTTTCGAGTACTGCTATTTTGAGATGAGGGTAACGGGTATTGATCTTCCAGGCGGTTGCCAAACCCACACAACCTCCACCAATTACAACAATATCGTATGAATGATTATTCATAAATGTATTTAGATGATCAGAGGACGCAATTTAAACGAGAAGTTTTAGGTGACAAAACATGGAGTTTACGGCCTTTATTTCGAAGTATTTTCAAAGATAATGCTGCCGCCGGCACTGCAGGTTAATTCAATGAGTCCATTTACCTCCTTACCCGTGGTTACTCCTTTCGAAGAAACGATCCTCCATTTTTCAAACGGCAATTTTAATTTTGTTTTGCCTCCTTTTTCGGACACTATTTTTATTGTGGCGATCTTACCATTTTCTTTTTTGGCGTCCACCAAAAAAGCGCCCTCTGTTCTTAATCGTTCAAAGGAAATATCCTTCCAGCTTTCGGGGACAGCAGGCATGATTTCTATAAACCCGGCGTAACTCTGTATCAGCATTTCCTGCAAACCTGCAGCAAAGGCAAAATTACCTTCGAGTGTAAATGGCCGATAGGTAAATTTGGAGTAGCCCGATTTTGTTTGATCACCGTTCACATGAAAACTGTTGGGTAAGCAAAATGCTGTTGCAAAAATGTCGAGGTCCATTGCCGCACCCTCACCATCTTTTGCCCTGGCTTTCATATTAGCTAACCACGAATAAGAATAACCACACCAATAGTCTGGGCCTATTTTTTCAAGCAATGCGATGCTGTTTTTGATCATGGATTGCGATTTTTCGCCATCTTCCCATGTAATCAAACCCAATGGGTGAATCGCCATCAGGTGCGAAAAGTGCCGGTGCGATTGATTGTAGGGCAGGGTAGGAGCGAACATTAATTCGTTATTGGCGCTGATGGCAAAATCTCCGAATTCTGATAATATGTTTTTCCAGTGATTTTGTTCTGCATGTAAGTTTAACTCACCGGCCAATTCCGCTGCAGCGGTAAACACAAACTTCATCAATGCCAGGTCGTAGTTGGTGTTTTGAGGAAACCAGGCGTTAATGCTGTTGTCGTTTATTTCGGGGCTGGAGCTGATGGGCAGTTTTCTATGCCCTTCGGCGTCTTTAACAGTTATGTTTTCGATAAAAATGCATACTTGTTTAACCCAGGGGTATGCGCGGTTTTTTAGAAATGTTCTATCCATGCTGTATCGCCACTGCAGGTAATAATGTTGCGCCAGCCAGGCCGATACCGTTGGCGAAAGCGAATATTGTATCCATCCGCCCATTTCCGTGCCATCAAGCGTAGTTACTCCCGGAACTGCCAACCCTTCTTTTCCAAAGTACATTTTCGTGTAGCGTTCATAATTGGCCCTGTTCTCGTCTAAATGGTCAAGGTACCCCAGTGCCTCATCCAGGTGGTTCCCGCTGTAGCTGGGCCAATAACTGAGCTGCGTATTCAGATCGTGATGGTAATCGCCTTTCCATGGTGGTATTCTGCCGTTATCTGCCGTCCACACAGCCTGCAATGAAATTGGCGGAGCACCTCTTCGGGCTGCTGCGCCAAATTTGTATTGCTCGAGATACCATTGCTTTTCAATGACCGGGTCAGGCACATGAATGGCGGA
>DASUFG010000499.1:0-4317 GCA_036274715.1 Agriterribacter sp. | reverse complement strand
CAATAAACCATTGCTCCTTATATTTAAACAATACATTAAAAGTAGTGAGCGACCCATATATGCGGGTAATGTACTGTTGAAGGTTTACTTTATCTTCGTCGCCCAGTTTTTTATGGGCGTTAATCTGCTGTTCGAGTACCCGGAGCCTGTCGCGCAACATTACAATTTTATGGAAGAACGCTTCCACCGGAATTTCCTTTGGCTTCAGCGTTGAATCTGCGGGTTGCAATAACATGGTTCCACCCGTCCACCTGTCGCCCAACGGCACATTTTCTGTTATGCCACCCCATAGGCGCAATATCTTCAATAATGATTTCTCCGTTTCGGAAACGGTCTCGATTTCCAGGGTAACATGCTCAGGTATAATCTCATCCAGCATCGTGTCTGCTTTCTCAATTTCTTTTATACCATGATTGATAAAAGAGATGATATACGTGGCGTATTTAATACCTACAATAACCCCGGGACCAAAATGGGTATGCTGTAAACGCGTGCCTATTCCTAAAACGAGTTGTTCCATAACTTAATAAAGTATAGTTGATGTTTTCAGTTAAGAAATTTTATTCTAATGATACTAAAATAGCTGCATTTAAAAAACTACGGTTGCGTTTTTTGCGCCAAGCCCGTTATTTCGATTCCGAGCTCCTCCATCAATTGAATAACTTTAATATTTACTTCCTGTTTTAAGGAATTAAAATCGTCCATTGGGATGGGAGCTGTATAATAATCTGTTTGTACTATATATCCCTGCGGCGCAATATCGCTTAATAAAAGGTTCCTGTTCTCAATTTTAGGATGACCTAATATTTCCTTCATTCCGTCCAGCAGGCGTTGCAACTGTTCAGCAGTTGCAGCAGTATTGATCTCCAGTTTCAAATCGGCACGGCGTTGGGTACGCAGTGTGAGGTTATCTACAATACTGTCCACCATTTGTTTATTGGGTACACTCACATAGGTTTTCTCCGTGGTGCGTAAGCGGGTGCTGCGCAATCCAATTCTTTCTACAGTACCTGTTATGTTTTGAACTTTAAGGGTATCACCAACAGCAAAAGGTTTATCAAAAAAAATGATGAAAGATGCAATCAGGTTCTCTAAACTTTCTCTCGCCGATAAAGCAAGCGCTACACCCACTATACCTAAACCAGTAAGCAGGTCCATGATCTGGTAGTGAAAAGCAAACTTAATTACCGTTAGCAGGCCCGCAATGCTTATCATTCCTTTTAGAAAGTCCTTAAAAAATATAACCAGTTGATGCTCGCCGTTTTCGCCCTCGTCCTGGTTATTCCTGGCAATTACCAAAGCGAGGTAATCAATCATTCTTAATAACAACCAGAAAAATGAAATGATGAGTAAGGTTATTGCCAGGCGATCTACTATTGTTTTGATATCTGTCTTGTAAAAATTGTAGTTCAGCGATCCCGGGAAATTCAGGGGAGAAAGGACGGTAACAGCCGTTAAGATCATAATAAATTGCTCAAGCGGTGCAAGTATCAAATCTATAAAAGCCAGTCGGTCTACCCTGCTGCCGGAGCGTCTTAAAAAATAAATAATAATGGCGGCCATAGGCCTGCTCAAATATTTTTTTAGCATGTACATACCCAATATTACCAATGCCGCCGTGAGGTAATCGCCCACGCTGTTGTTTAGAATAATCCTGTCAAAAAAATCATGCATCGTTGCCTGGTTTATACTGCTCTTTATTGATAGGGATGCAAGGTAATATTTTCATTTTCCAGTACATATATGCCTTGTGGCATAATGCATATTTTTTGAGCATTTTGTATTACCCGGGGAAGAATATGTTCCTGCAAGTCGATCGTATCTGGCATATATCGAACAAAGTTGTGCTGCTTGCGGCCTACAATGGCTTTGTTGATTACCTGTATATCACTGATACCCGTAAAGTGCAATTCATTTTTAAGCACCCCGTAATAATCGAATATGTATACCCCACGTGCAGGATCATATAAATATACAAAGCCATCCCTGTCTAATATTTTTTCGGGAGAAGGAACTTCATCCAGCACCTGGCGAAGGTCTGTTGTTTCACTGAGCAGCTCACCATTCTCGTTAATCTTTTTAAGCTTCGACGACTGTTCATCAAAAACCCAAACATTGTTGTCATTTGAAAGTCCTACTGCCTTTGCCTGGAAAATGCCCGCTTTTCTTAAGTCTATGGTATTAACGCTGTTCATATAACGGTCCAGCATTACTATAGTAGAAAAGCTTTTATGATACAGCAACAGCTTCATAGGATTGGTTGCATCTATAGTATAAAGCGCGCCATAACGGCGGACGTTGTTATATACATTTAAGGAGTCGCCATTGCTATCATATTTCTTTAAAAGACCCGCAGAAGCAAGCACATAAATATTACCGAGGTTGTCGGCGGTAAAATAGCTTACTTTATCGCCGTACATTTTTGCTGAAGGAAGGATGATTTTACCGGTATCGGTTTGCGATTGCGCACAAAGGGCTAAACCAAAACATAATATGAAAAAAAATACGCGCATCAGGCTTGATAATATTTCAGTTCCAGGTTCTCCCCGTCAAATACTGCATAGCTGTTGTAACGAATCCAATCGCCAAGATTAATATAACGGCTATTCTCTTTTAACGCAAAATCAATGGGAAGATGGCGATGCCCAAAAATAAAAAAATCGTAATGCTTTTGCTGTAACACTTCTTTACAATAGGTGATCAGCCATTCCTTGTCTTCGCCCAAAAACCGGGCATCATCTTCGCCCGTTACTGCCCTGCTGGTTTTACTTGACCGGTGGGCAATTCCCATTCCTATATATGGTGGTAAAATTCCAAAAAGGAACTGGCACGCTTTATTGCGGAATATTTTTTTTAAAAACTTATATCCTTTATCGCCGGGTCCCAGTCCATCTCCATGGCCAATCAAAAAATTTTTCCCGTTGAATTGAAATTCCTTTGGTTCATGGTACACAGGAATATTCAGTTCGTTTTCAAAATATCCGCTCATCCACATATCGTGATTGCCCACAAAAAAATAAACAGGTATCCCGCCGTCTGTTAATTCCGCCATCTTGCCCAGTATACGCACAAAGCCCTTTGGCACAACTTTTTTGTATTCGTACCAAAAATCAAATAAATCGCCTACAATAAAAATGGCTGCAGCCTCCTCCTGTATCCCGCTTAAAAACCGCACAATCCGCTTTTCGCGCATTAAGCTTGTAGCGTGATCGGGAACGCCCAGGTGAAAATCAGAAAGAAAGTATATTTTTTTCCCGGTAGGAACCTGCATCTGTGCAAGATAAAATGAAAGCCTCAATTTTCTACCAAAAACACAAATACTTCTTTTGGTCCGTGCACACCCACAACCAGGGTTTTCTCTATGTCGGCCGTACGGCTGGGGCCCGTTGCAAAAGTGATAAGGGAAGGTAATTTGCCGCTATATTTTTCCCTGATCAGTTGTAAGCCGTCTTTAATATCAAACACTAACTGGCTCACATCCGCAATGCAGATATGAACAGGGGCATATACGCTGGTGGTTCTTCCGCTTTGCTGTGCAGTACTCATCACTATAGATCCGGTTCTTGCAATTAATGCCTCGCAGCCGGTAATCGCTACATCTGCCTGCGAAAGTGGCTTTTGAGAGAATCCGGCAAAGCTCAGATGATCCAGCTTTTCTCTCAATAAGGTTTCCCTGCAAAAGACCTCCTTCCATTGCATTTGACTGATAAGAGCGGATAATTGTTGCAGCAACTCCACCTTGCTGGCACAATACAAAAAGCGCCCTTCAAGATTTGAGAAAGCTTCGGCAAAAAGGATTTCGAGATCTTCCGTTTGCGGTAAAAAAACAGACTGCTTTCCCTCGCTTTGGGGATAAGGCAAAGGCACCGATGTACTCAGTGCCTTTCTTATTTTCTTCAACATATTTTCCTTTGCAGGAGAAACTTTCATATGTGCCGCATTAAGGTTTAGGTATAATTTCAGCCGGGGGAACTCCTGCACTGATACCACCTTCCGCACCATTGGAAGCATGCTCATCTTCGTGATGGTGATCGTGCACTACGTCGGCCGGTTTCTTTTCTTCAAAGGGGCGTTTACCGATCAGGTGTTCCAGGTCACTTTGAAAAAGCACCTCACGGGTTAACAGTTCCTTTGCTATGATTTCAACCTGTCGCTTTTTATCCAGCAGCAATGCTTTAGTTCTCTTATAAGCCACTTCTATTAACTTTCTTACTTCTTCGTCAATCAGCTTTCCGGTTTCTTCGCTAAAAGGTTTGGTGAAATAGTTCTCCTGCTGGGGGTCGTAATAGCTGATATTACCCAGCTTTTCGTTCATAC
>DASUFG010000498.1:0-4664 GCA_036274715.1 Agriterribacter sp. | reverse complement strand
CTACGGTGTAATCCCTGAAGCAGAAGTAAGAAAACCATGGCCGGGAGACCATTATTACCTATTCCCTATCCCCAACGATGAAATCAGAAAAAGCAATAACGCGATTGAACAAAATCCTGGTTACTAAATATTAGTTTTCCAAAGTCAGATTTATTTTGACTCCATTAATTTAGTGATAGTTTAAGCCAATGACAGGAGCCCCTGTCATTGGCTTTTTTGCAATGAGGGCATTCATTTTAGTTGAATAATTTGCATATACATGAAGCGCGTATTTTTTATAAAGCAAATAAATGTATGGTTGTACGTTTTAATATGCTTTTTTTTAGTATCAACTTCAACTGCACAACAGCGCATTGATACTTCTGTGGGAGAAATCGTTATTGTATTTAAAACGCATTTTGATATTGGCTATACCAACTATGCAGAAGCGGTTACACAACGGTATTCCACTTCGATGATGGAAGGCGCATTGGACATTATAAAAAAGAACAAATCATTACCCCCGGATAAACGATTTGTCTGGACTTTGTCTAGTTGGCCAATGACCCAGATCCTCAACAAATGCGACCCTTCATTGAAACCTCAAATAGAGGATGCCATTAAAAGCGGCTATTTTTCCATTCATTCCTTACCGATCACGCAGGAAACAGAATCCAGCGATTTAGAATGCCTGGTGAGAGGGTTGTCTTTATCATCAAAAATTGCACGAACCTACCAATTACCTCTTCCCACAGATGCGAAGATGACCGATGTACCCAGTCACTCCTGGGTATTACCGACACTCCTAACGCATGCCGGAATAAAATTTCTACATATCGGTTGTAACCCTGCGTCTTCTTCACCAAAAGTTCCGCTATTGTTTTGGTGGCAGGGACCAGACGGTTCGAAACTGATGACCATGTATTGGTCAAAAGATTATGGAACAACGTTGATTCCGCCAGAAGAGTGGAAACTTAAAACCTGGCTGGCTATCATCCACACAAATGATAATCACGGCCCACCCAGTCCAAAGGATGTGGAAGACGTGATTAGCCAGGCAAAAAAATTAGCGCCCAACGCTAAAATAAAAATAGGACGGCTTTCAGATTTTTACGATGCGGTTATCAAAGAAAATCCATCGCTGGAAACCATTCGGGGCGATATGCCCGATACCTGGATACACGGCTTCATGTCTATGCCCAGGGAGGTAAAAACTGCCGGGGCACTCCGGCAGAATATGTACGTACTGGAAGCGCTGAATACGGAATATAAAGCGTGGGCAGGTCATTCCAAAGATGTATCTGGAATTATTGCAGAGGCTTCGGTAAATAGTTTTTTATTTAATGAACATACATTTGGATTATCCGGCAGTAGTGAAAGTTTTGGAGATGACTTTAAGGTATTAAAAGCACGGGGCGCATTTCAGAAGCAGGAGCATTCGTGGAGGGAAAAGGCGGATAGAATTTATCCTTCACAAAGGGCTGTTGACATTGCTTTTGAAAATCAAATGAATCAGTTGTCTGCTTCCATTAAAGGGGTTGGTAGGAAAATAGTGGTATACAATCCCCTTCCATGGTTGAGAACGGGCGTGGTAAATATGCAAAGAGCTGGTCATGATATCATCTCGCTGAAAGATGCGGAGACCGGGGAAATTACAGATGTTACTAACGAGCAAGGCTTCATAACCTTCATCGCAAAAGGTGTTCCCTCCATGGGATATCGCACGTACCATGTAATAGAAAAAACACAAAAGGTTGAGAACAAAACCTGTGTGTTTGATGCTACTAAGCAATTCATTGAGAATGATTATCTGAAAGTGTCATTTGATTCTGCAAAAGGCTGTATTACGTCCATGATTGATAAGCGAACAGGAAAAGAAATGGTGAACCAAAATAGCAACTATGGTTTTGGGCAGTATTTGTATGAGCGATTCGGTAAAGAAAATGTTGACCAATTCTTAAACACCTATCCTAAAATAAAACCAGATTGGGCGATATCAGATTTCGGTAAAATAGGATTACCTGCTTCATCCTATGAGGCATTTACCGGGAACCATGCGAGGATCATTTTTTCGAAAACAGTTACTCGTGTGAGTGCTACCATGTTTTTTGCGCCAACTGCCCATATACCGCACGATTACAACATTACGTATACCCTGTACGCCAATACGCCCTACCTCGAAATACTCTGGGGGATTAATGGGAAGCCAGCGACGGCGCGGCCCGAAGCCGGTTGGATAAGTTTACCCTTCAATCTTGAAAATACGCAGTATAAATTGGGAAGATTAGGCGGTATAGTTAATCCTGCAAAAGATTTTATTGAAGGCTCAAATTTTGATTTTAATTATCTCAATACGGGCATGGCTTTGATTGACAATACGGGCAGTGGGTATGGTTTATCTTCTCCTGATGCACCTTGTGTAAGCCTGGACCGGCCGGGTTTGTGGACTTATACCGGTCATTTTGATCGGAACAGGCCAAATGTTTTTGTGAACCTCTATAATAACCAGTGGAGCACCAATTTCACAGAATGGGTTGACGGCTCCTGGTCGGCAAAATTGTATGTGTGGAGTGTTGCCGGCTATACCAACGAATCATCCATTGTAACTCCTTCCATGGAGCTACGTGTGCCCATGCAGGGGGCTTCTTCCTGGGGTAGTAAAAATGGGGCTTTGCCTTTTACGGCTTCGGGTATTGAATTGTCAAGGAAAGGAATTCTGGTAACCGCTTTCGGTAAAAACATCGATGGCGATGGAACTATACTTCGATTATGGGAGCAAATTGGAGATGCCGGGAAATGTGTGATTACACTACCTGGAAATACCTCATTTAAATCCGCACAGTTTTGCGATCTGCGGGGTCAAACTGCCGGGAAAGTTTTTACTGTTACCGACCGGAAAATTGAGGTGGATATCGCCGCCTATGCACCTGTATCCATTTTATTGAAATAAAAAGATGCACGCTTAAAAAATCAATATGAGAAAACTATTTTTTATAAACCTGTTGGCGATTTCAATAGCATCGTATGCGATTCCCAATAAAAACCCAATCACGGTATGGAGTATCGGGGTGCCCGATCGTTCGGCCGCTGAATTTGCATTAGCTCCAGGCGGGTTCAAAAAATTCATTGAACATGATTTTGGGTTTGAAGATAAATTTTTCCTGGTTGGATATTCCGGTGAAAAGAAGGATTTTCCTTATGTATTACCTGGCCCGGTGGATACCTGGGGAGGCACCTGGCCAACTTCCGGCTGGCGTACCAACCAGGTTAATATTCTATTCGGGGTGGAAGAAATACCTGCACCAGGTGATTATACACTTATTATCGACCTAACGGATTACGCAAAAAAATTTCTACCGCTCATCAAAGTATCCATCAATAATCAATCCGTTAAATATCAATTGACCGCGGCAGGATATGATCGCAGCAAACAAAAGCACCCGGCACTAAACGAACCTTATGTTGATACAACCTCTATCACCGGTAATTACCAGCATGCAACACATGAAGTAATAGCAGTCCCGGTTGAAAGAGGTGTGATAAAAAAGGGAGGTAACTGTATTACAATAGAAGTGTTGGAAGGTTCCTGGATTATGTTTGATGACATCCGTTTGGAAGGCGATCCGCTAAAAATCGAAAAGCCCGAAAAATCTTTTGTCAGGAATGTACAGGCAGCAACCTACGAATTGGTGCAGAACGGTAAAAAGGTGCAACCTCTTTTGGTTAATATTGAACACCTGCAGGGCTTGCCGGGCATAAGCGTTGAATTAGATGGAGCAGTAATATTTAAAGAGAAATTGGAAAAGGGAAACTATGAATTCGAAGCTCCTATGCCAGCTGTTGAAACCCGACGGCAAAGTAAATACAGGATATTGGCAGATGGAAAATTGGTCGACGAAGGTGTTGTAGATCGATCCAGCCAAAAATTGCAAACATTGGCTGATTATGTTGATACCCGCATTGGAACGGGACATTCCCGCTGGATGATTGCACCCGGACCATGGATGCCATTTGGCATGGTAAAACTTAGTCCCGACAATCAGAATTCCGGGTGGCAGGCCGGTTACCAGCCATCGTATGAAAGTATAGGCACATTCAGTCATATCCATGAGTGGACCATGGGAGGATTGGGCATTTTTGCGTCAAATGGTGCGTTGAAAACGAATATTGGTGATGAAATGATACCCGGCTCGGGCTATCGATCAGCGATTGACAAAAGTGCGGAAGAGGCACTCATCGGATCTTATGCCGTTCAGCTTAAGGACTACGATATTAAAGCCGAAATCACCGCTACCACCCGTTGCGGGTTCATGCGGTTCACCTTTCCTGGAAACAGGGATAGTTCGCGTATCCTGGTGGATTTGCACATTCCATCCGAATACGACTATCAATTAAAAGAGATCAGTGTTCGCAAAATCAATGATCACAGGATTGAAGGGTTTGCACACCAGTTTTCACCCAATGTTTGGAGCAGGGATGCCGACCAGGATTATTCGGTTCATTTTGTTTTAGAGTTTGATCAACCAATCAAATCCATTGGCGGTTGGATCAATGACAAGGTCAGTTATGGAGATCAGTTCGAAGCAAAAGATATCAGCAATGCAGGTTTCTTTCTTCAATTTGACGCAGCGGTAAGTCCTGTTGTGAATGTGCGGTCGGGTATTTCCCTGGTAAGCATCGACAAC
>DASUFG010000497.1:0-3948 GCA_036274715.1 Agriterribacter sp. | reverse complement strand
AACACTTTCCATTAATTTACACCCTGCGAAAACTACCTCGGCTGCATTTTCCAATACCGCTATTGCCATTTTAATTTTCATATCCTCCATCCTCCCAAATCTAAACCTCAGAGCAAGACTGTTCCGTTGCTGAACAGCGGTGATCAGAACCGGATCATTGCTAAAACATTTGGATTCCGGCCAGGTCAAATTATTTTTTTATCCCTCAAATGTTATGGTATGCCAATTTTTCAATCAGAAAGCAATTCGTTTTTTAACCAGGCTGCATGGGAAAACGATGCTAAAACCGAAAGTAAAACCAGGTCATTTTTAGAAAGTGCGGATGCAGATTCCAATCAGTTTATCCTCCTTCAACTGGCAGATGGCGATAAAAGGGTATTAAATACCACTGAAGTTACGCCCAAGCTACAGGGTACGCAGAAACCCGACATTAACATGTTGCTTGACTTTGAAGGCTTCAAAATTGGGTCGAACGAAGACATTGACCCCAAAACAAAAGCGACCCTGCAGTTAAAAGTTGGACAGGAACATAAAATAACCGGACTGGAAAAATTATTTTATTGTATAAACGGTGGACTTGACCTGTATAATGAAATAAAGAACAAAAAAGCAGATTCCAAAGATTTCAAAAAAAGTACGGATACTGCGTTGGGAAACAAACCCATCTCTTTACCCGGCGGTATCGGGCAGATTTCATTAAACGTGGTGAAGCACCCTGAACCTAAATGGTGGCAAAAAATATTTTCGTTTGCCAAATCAGATACGGCAAAAGAATTGATGTCGTTAATTGGCTTTGGAGGCATTACAGAATTGGCCGTTAATTCCGTTTCGGGCATGCTGGATAATCTATTCGACAAAGAACCTGAAATACTTTTTCAAAGCCAGGCCGTTAAACTAAGCTTTACACAGGCAGGCAAAGAAGAATTGGGCGGAGATTTATCAACCATCAAAGTAAGTTGCCTCAACCAGGGCTTGTGGGTAATGGCCAGAAAAACTGACTATGATATGATCGTTGGTGCCAACCCCATCTACTATAGTGGATTCGGGATACTGGCGCCCGACGGCATGAGTGAAATTGATGCATTAAAAGACAGCAACAACAACCCATTTTCCAAGATAACCTATGCGTTAATAAGAGCCAAGATTAAAGAGGTGGATTTGAAAGAAAATGTTTTTTAAGAAGTTTACATGGAATCAATAAATGCATTTCTCTTGATCGAAATGCATTTATTGCTTATACTGAAATGCCTTTTTGATGGACTCAATCCACATACCTTCATTTGCCTCGTAAGTGCCTTCTTTACCATGGAGTTTAGGCATTTCACTGCTTCCTCCATGATGCAGACCCAACAGTTGCCATTGTTGGTTAAACACGGGGCTTCCCGAACTGCCGCCAGTTGTGGGTGTGCGATAATGAATACGGGGATCTTCATAATCCAGCAACATATTATCCTGGAAAGACAATTGCAGGGTGCCTCCCGCCGGATGCCCGATGATATAGACACGCTCAGTATTGTTCCCATCGTTTTCCAATGGGGGCAACCGGTTGGCAAGTGGAAAAAAGTTAACCTTTTGTGTTAAGTTTTTAAGGGTAGCTGCGCTGGCCTTGTCAAAACGCAATACAGAAACATCTAAAGCAGTACTTGGCGATGACCATAGAATTTCCGAAATCCTGTATTCACCGCCTGCATTATCAAGCACTTCAAAACTTACAATCGCTTCATCGGGATGTAAGGCTCTTTCGGCAGAATCCTCGCTTACCACATGGGCGTTGGTCATTAACAACAGTTCATCACCCAACTGTTCGTGAAGGTCTGTTCCCCGAACCAGGAATCCTGTACCAAACCCTTTGGTGGCATCCCTTCCAATCCGCGCTATAATCCTGCAACGATCCGCACCGGTGGTATACCACTTGTAGGTTTTAAATGAATCATCACCGAAAACTTTTTCCAGGCGAATGCCAGCCACACCCTTTATATCGGGAAGTTTTTCTTCAGTTGCTTTTATGCTTTCATACGCCGAAGAAATATCTTGCTGCAATTGCTGCTGCTGCTTTATCACATTTGTATCGATGGTAAAACTGCCACCCTCTCGTTCGAGCAATGCCGCCCGCAGCATTGGTAATAACAATCTCCCCATTTCCGAGTCCATATCCAGGCGCCATATTTCTTCCATTTGTCGTAACATACTGGCTATTTCAAACGCATCTACATAAGGCATTCGCAAGCATCCGCTTAGCCAGCGCAATGCTTCTTCTGGTTTATGCAGGGCAACGCAGGCCTCGCAGGCGGTTGCAAAATCCCATGCAGTTGCCGTTTGCTCATTGTATTTATTTTGTATGGTATTTCGTATTAATTCAGCGATTTGCAGGTCGTTCGGCCATCCGCTATCACTGATTTTGTCCAACTTTGCAAGCTGTAATAGTGCAACCAGGTTAATGCCATGCCACAGATAAGTTGCAGGTGATACTTCGTATACCGATGCGTAGGCGCGGATCGCCTCGTTGACAAACCTTGCTTTGCCCTCACCGGTGCCTTTAGCGGAAGCTACGTACAACTGTTTATACGTTCGACCAATTAGTCCCTTTGCTTCCATGTTTTCCCCCGCTGCTTTTGAATCCTGCATCCCAACCTGAGCTGTATCGCGTACCAAATTGTTCAACACTGCTAATGCCGCCGTATAATTCCCCTGGTCAATTAAGGATTGTGCATATTGTCTTTGAATTGCAAAGGTTGCCCGCCGGGTTTGAATGAGCGCATCAGCTACTGTTTGCATCTGGCTAAACATTCTTTTATTTCGCAAATGCTGTAGTATTTGTTCTGCATCGGCCGACGGAAATTCACCATTATATTGATACAAAAAGCTGGTCAGTTCCTGGCATAACAGAGCAACGCGTTGCTTATCGAAATTATCTAAGCCATCTCTTATCCTTGGAGCTATTGTATTTATATCTAAAGCCGTCATGATAATACTATGATTCATTTTAAATAGTGTGGCCAACGCCTAAGCGCACCATACTCACCACAACGAATACACGAATATATTTCGTTTTATTCATTTTCAAAATAAGGTATTTCATCATAAGGTTCATCTTCAAGAGACGGGTCAACCGGCTCCGGAAGCAATGCGTCCAATTGAGATTCCGACTGAAGCGGTTCATCGGTGCTCTCGAAAAAGCCGCGGGTTTTGGGGGCATCTCCTGGTTTTGCAAACCGGGGTTTGAAAGCAGGCGCCTGCACATCGGCGATCAGTTTATTCCACTCAAAAGCAGGCCCAATATCCCATTTGCCGGTTGGCCGGTAATTGATATGCGACACTATCCCATTAAAGGATAATACATCGTCTGTAACCTGGTACCGCTGCGGCTCTGGCAAAAAAACCCTCGGGATATTATATTGTGCCGTAAGATAGCGAAGCAAAATAGTAAGGCTTTCGATTTGTCGATCGGTGTAGGCAGCAAAAAAATGCTGCTGCCGGAAAGGTTGCGAAGTTTTATAATAAGCATCCCGTTCGCTCAGCGAACAATAAACGTCCACGGGAGCTTCCCTTCCGGCGGCATCTTTTTGTCTTGAATAATAAGTTTCCAGGTTTCCCCCACGTTCTGTTAAATACCCATAGTTCGATAGTTCTATGGCTATAGTGCATTTATCCTGGGCATTGCCGGTGCCATCATTGCCTAACCCCTTTCCAATATGTCCTGACCAGTATTTTGAAGAAAACAACTGGTAAATCATACCGTTCCTTCCAATCACAAAAGGAACCGAAACATGATAGTTATCCCGTGTTAAGGCTGCCAGGTCTGACCGGATATGGCCGGCTGTAAAATGAAGTACAATCCGCTGTTTAGGATGCTCTAAGGCATAATAGTACCTGGAACGTTTGACTGGTGTTGTGAGCATGCCGGTTAAAAACAGGTCTTCGCTTTTAACGGGAACATTAATCCTGTTC
>DASUFG010000496.1:0-9758 GCA_036274715.1 Agriterribacter sp. | reverse complement strand
CTGCAGCACATCATGCGGTTTGTATCCTTCATGAATTTTTAGGATAAAGGATTCATCCTTTTCGGCCGTTACTTCAAAAATTGCATTATTCCCGATTGCGGCTGGTTTCTTTTCGAACCCCACCCTGAACAGGTTTTCTTTAAATTCCTGTTTTACATTTTTCACGGAACCATCAAGAATTTTATGGCCTTTATTAATAAGGATGATATGGTCGCATATCTCCTCTACCTGTTCCATGCGGTGGGTACTGAAAATGACGGTGCTGCCATTTTTAGCCAGCCTGAATATTTCATCTTTTATGAGGTTGGCATTCACCGGGTCAAGTCCACTGAAAGGTTCATCTAAAATAATAAGCCCGGGCTCGTGTAGAACTGTGGTTACAAACTGTAGTTTCTGGCTCATGCCTTTGCTTAAGTCCTGCACTTTTTTGTTCCACCAACTTTCCATTTCCATGCGACTGAACCAGAACTTTATTTTTTCCATGGCCTCCGACTTACTTAAACCTTTTAACCGGGCTAAGTAGAGGGCCTGTTCGCCGATCTTCATTTTTTTGTACAAGCCCCTTTCTTCAGGCATATAACCGATACGGATAATATCATTTATGGGATCAAACCTTTTGCCTTCAAAAATAATGGACCCTTCATCGGGGAAAAAAATTCCGGTGATCATTCTAAGCAAAGTGGTTTTGCCGGCACCATTAGGACCAAGCATTCCAAATATGGATCCCCGTTCTATATTAAAACTCACATCATCCACTGCTTTTTGGGTAGTGAAATATTTTTTAAGCTGGTGAACTTCTAAAATGTTCTTCATATGTAGATCAGGTTGCTTCTGTTTGATTTTGGAAATTTGGATGTGAAAGACTTAAAAAATCTAACGAGGCCTAAAGGTTCTAAAAAGTTTTGGTAATGCAAAGGAATTTCTATCCTGGAAAGGATGAGCGGAAAACCTGCAAATATAAATGGAAAAATAAGCTGCGCTCATCTTTAAAATGAAAAACAACAACTCATTTGCTGATGCTTTTTAATATTGCCTTGGCCACGCTCTCACCATCCATGGCGGCGCTAACAATCCCGCCCGCAAACCCTGCGCCTTCGGCACACGGATAGAGATTTTGCAATTGGGGATGTGTAAGCCTTACAGGATCTCTGGGTATTCGTACCGGGGAGGATGTACGGCTTTCGGTAGCAACAACAATGGCATCATTGGAATAATACCCTCTCATTTTTTTGCCAAAGCTTACAAAGCCTTCCCGCAGTGCATCATAAATGAAAGCAGGTAAAACATCTGCTAAAGATGCAGCGCGCACACCGGGTAAATAAGAGCAGGAAGGAACGGTGCTGCTGGTTTTATTTTCCACGAAATCAACCATGCGCTGTGCAGGGGCAACAAAGTGACCGCCACCTGCAGCATACGCTTTCTTTTCAACAGCTTCCTGGAAATGCATAGCTGCAAGCGCTTTATGTTTTTTGAAGCCCTGCACATCCTTCTCCTCCACGGTAACCACTATGCCGCTGTTGGCGTAAGGATTATTTCGTTTGGAAGGACTCCAGCCATTTACTACAAGTTCACCCGGGTTAGTGGCCGCAGGAGCAATAATACCGCCCGGACACATGCAAAATGAAAATACCCCACGTTGATGAGCTTGCGCTACCAGGCTATAAGAAGCCGGGGGAAGATGGGTTGATGCAGAGCCCACGACAGCGCCGTGCGTTGAGTGGTGATATTGAATCTGGTCAATAACACTTTGCGGGTGTTCAACCCTTACGCCTAACGCAAAGGGTTTAGATTCAATCCATATATTTTTTTGATCAAGCAAACTAAAGATATCCCGGGCCGAATGCCCGGTTGCCAATATAAAAGCATCTCCTTCAAAACTGTTACCATCGGTTGTTTTTACCGCCTGAAGTTTGTCGCCTGCAATCACGAAATCCACTACTTTTTTTTCAAACAAAATAACACCTCCGCAATCTTCTATGGTTTTGCGCATAGCGGTTATTATTTGAGGAAGCTTGTTGGTTCCAATATGCGGATGCGCATCGTACAAAATATTTTCTTCGGCCCCGAAATGAACAAACAGGTTGAGTATCCTGTTTATATCGCCCCGTTTATTACTGCGCGTATATAATTTACCATCGCTGTAGGTTCCGGCGCCGCCTTCGCCAAAGCAATAATTGCTTTCCGGGTTAATAATCCCTTCTTTGTTTAAAATAGCCAGGTCCCTTCTTCTTGCCCTCACATCCTTGCCTCTCTCCAACACGATAGGTTGAATTCCCTGTTCAATTAATTGCAAGGCGGCAAACAATCCCGCCGGTCCGGCGCCTACGATAACTATTTTGTGAATGGCATTGCGTACGTCCTTAAAATCAAAACTCAACAACCGCCTTTGCTCAAATGGCTCATCAATGAAAGCATTAATAGTGAGGTTGATCCATACCTGCCTCCCCCTGGCGTCAATAGATCTTTTAAGAATATGGTACCCGGAAATATGATCTGGGCTAATGCCTGCATGGCTGCCGATACATTCTTTAACGATAGATTCGTCAACAGCTTCTGAAGGAAGCAGGCGAAGCCCCATTTTTTTTTGCATGATGAGTGGAAGTCAGGTATTTATCCTAAAACTCTTTCGAATGGCTTGTGGTATTATTATTTAAAACGGCAAATCGTCCGCATCGGCTGAGGCGGCGATACCGTCACTGCTAAAATCGTTGGGCACGCTAACCGGTTCCTCCTGCTGCAGGCTGATTGATTCCATCCTCCAGGCATCCAGGTTGGTAATATAATTCACCTGTCCGTTCTTTTCCCACTTACTGCCTTTTATATTAAAATGAACTTTCACGGTTTCGCCAATGGCAAAACGGTCGGGCATCGTCGTCTTGTCCTGCACACATTGAAATTTGGCGTAATTGGTAATCATCCTTCCACCAATGTCTTCGCTCTTTTCAATCACAAATTCACGGGTTTTAAATGTTGCGGTTCGTTGTACAGTGTCTAATTTGGCAATTATCTTGCCGGTTAGTTCGTAGCTCATGGTTAATTAATTAATGGGCAAATGTACTTGTTATAAATGAGTGATCTTTTTGAAATTTTGTTTTTGTTTTTGATTAAAAAAATCTACCTTCCTACAGGCAATAGAAAAAGCTGTATGAATGAAAAAAAATACGATTGAACCGAATATTATCATTCATTCTTACAGCCTCCGTTTAGCTTTCTTATCAACCACAACGAGTTCAATACACAATTTGATGTTAAGTAATGCAGAAAATCTTTCTGGTTTTACCTGCAAGAAATATTCATATGCGGTAAGCATTCAATGAGAAATGAAATACTATTCTACTGAAGTGCCTGGCAGCCATGGAAAGCAACCGCGCAGGGTAAAGGATAATTATTGTGAAGCCACCGGTTGGCCCTGCGAATAAAACTTCACCACGCGGGGGCGCCTTTTGGTTAAACCTGCCTGGCATGCAGGCACAATTAAATGTAACTGAAAGTTTGACGAAATGGTGATGAATAAAGAAGTACAATAATAACAAGCAGGGATGGCAGAATAATCCGATATGAGCAGACTTGATTTTATTTTTGAGGAGAAAAAAACTAAAAATGCGTGCTACACTCACGCTGGTGCTGCGGGGGAAAAATCAAGGGAATAAAAAATTTTTTTTTCAACAGGAAATGTTGATATTCGCCGCCCTGCCATACTTTTTTTGATGAGTTATTCACATCCTAAAAAGTAGAAATTTTTCAGGATAAAATTCTTAAATCAATATATAAACTGCTTTTCGTATAATGGATAAAACGCACGATAAAGTATGGGTCAATTGTCTTGACATTATAAAAGATATAGTAGAGTGGCAGCATTTCAAAACATGGTTCGAACCTATCCGCCCGGTTGGCTTAAAAGATAAAGTGTTAACCATACAGGTACCCAGTCAGTTTTTTTATGAATATTTAGAAGAGCATTACGTAAATTTATTGGCAAAGACTTTGAAGAGAGAATTAGGTAAAGAAGCAAGGCTGGAATATCGCATCATGGTAGACAGCGGCAACGACAAAAATAAACCGCTTACAATGGATGTTCCCGGGCATGGTTTTAAAACATATTCCAATAATGAAATGGATTTTCCTTTAGTCATAAATAATCCGGTGAAAAATCCTTTTGTAATTCCGGGCTTGAAGAAGATGCAGATTGATTCACAACTCAATCCTATCTATTCCTTCGATTCTTTTATTGAAGGTGATTGCAATCGTGTAGCAAGGCGGGCCGGTAAAACAGTTGCGGAAAAACCAGGTTCTACTTCATTTAATCCTTTGGTTGTATATGGAGGTGTAGGTTTGGGTAAAACTCACCTCGCACAGGCAATAGGTAACGAGGTAAAACGTACCCACCCCCAAAAAGTGGTTTTATATGTAAGTTCTGAAAAATTCATTAACCAGTTCCAGGATCACAGCCGCAATAATGCCATCAACGATTTCATTCATTTTTACCAGATGATTGATGTGTTGATTGTAGATGATGTGCAGTTTTTCAACCGGGCCGAAAAATCGCAGGACGCGCTTTTTGCTATTTTTAATCATTTGCATCAGAGTGGCAAGCAGTTGATACTTACGTCCGATAAATCGCCGAAAGACCTTGAAGGGGTACAGGAAAGATTGCTGAGCCGGTTTCGTTGGGGTTTAAGTGCCGATATGCAACTACCCGACTATGAAACCCGGATGGACATATTGGAAAAGAAGATGAAGAATGACGGATTAGAGATGCCTAAAGAAGTAGTAAAATACATCGCTTATAATATCCAAAGTAATGTAAGGGAACTGGAGGGTGCCTTAATTTCCCTTTTGGCACAGTCTTCGCTCAACAAGAGGGAAATAGATCTTGAATTGACGAAGAAAGTACTGCGTAATTTTGTAAAAACATCATCTAAGGAGATCACCATCGAAACCATTCAAAAAATGGTTTGCGATTATTTCAATCTTCCTTACGAACGGTTGCTTCAAAAAACCCGTAAAAGAGAAATTGTGCAAGCCCGTCAAATAACGATGTACCTTGCCAAGCAGTTCACAAAAAATTCACTGAAAACAATTGGGGAACATTTCGGGGGTAGGGACCATACCACGGTTATACATTCCTGTCAAACTGTAAAAGATCTGATGGATACGGACGGATTGTTCAGGGAAAGTGTGGTAGAGTTGCAACAGAAAGTACAATTAGCTGCTATGTAAAAAATATTACCATTCATAAATGTAAAAGCCCCGTGATTACTCCGGGGCTTTTTATTTTTAGCAAATCAAGGCCAAAAAATGACGATTAACCGAACAGTTATTATTAAAGGAAAAGTACAGGGCGTATTTTACAGGGGAAGTACCCGCGAACAGGCGGAACGTTTAGGGGTAAATGGAGAGGTGAAAAATATGCCGGATGGATCGGTTGAACTGATCATCGAAGGAAACAGGGAGGCTGTGGAACAGTTAATTATATGGTGCCACCAGGGTCCGCAGCGGGCAGAGGTGGAAGAAGTAGTAGTAAAAGAAGGTACAATAAAAGGCTTTAAAAATTTTAGGGTAATACGGTTTTAAATATTTGGGTTTTCTGATGTTTCACCCTATTTTTGCCGTCCTTTCAGCTAAGGTGAGGTGGATGAGTGGCTGAAATCAGTAGTTTGCTAAACTGCCGTACGGGTAACTCTGTACCGCGGGTTCGAATCCCGCCCTCACCGCGAAAATAGGTATCAAAAATATCAAAGCCTTCAAATGATTAAGTTTGAAGGCTTTTTTGTTACAGGAACTTATTGAATTGCTATAAAACCCAAAAAATGGGGTTACGAAGTCTGCGTTCCAATTCTGATTTGACAGCTCATTTATTTGACTCATACAGTATTAGTGGCATTAGGAGCACTAACAAAAACTCATTTTTGATGTAACAGTTAAGTAACCGTGTTTAACCTATTAAGCTAAAACTATGCATTTACCTTCATGGTATAAAAATTTCACCATTAAAGTGTATGGTTGGTAAGTTTGAAGCCATGGAACTGCGATTTCCTGAACATAGCGAAACGATCACCACGCAAATTCAGGAAAATGAGGATTTTGAAAACCTTTGTACCGACTTTGAACTATGCATATGCTTAAAAATTTGAGGCAAACCCTGAGTCAGGTTCCTCAAATTGGGAGGATACCTTGGAGTGCTAAATACCTATTAGGATAAATAGATGATACCTGGCTGGAATAAATAGATGATATTTAGGTTGTCTTAGCTTCTTTGGTCCTGCTCGTATGTAAATATTACGGTGTTGCCGGTTTGTGCGTTTTGACTGTTGATAGAAACAACACCTTCTTTTAAAATGCAATCCCTCCTTTGGCCCGCGTCATTGCTTTCCAATGACTGTTTGTGATTAATCATATCTTAACTTCTATGGCAAAAAAACTGTCTTACGAACGATTCCCAAAATAATCAATTATGAAACATTTTGTCTGTGTGTATTTTAAGACCTTACGTGTTTTCTTTTCCATTCTGCTCACCAGTTATTTACCCGTAGGCGTTTTCGCGCAACAACCGCCGTCATTGCCCGACACTTCAAAAATGACTTATAACCAGATATCAGCCGGGCTCGGATTATATGCATTCCCTTCAAAAGGGCAGGGACAAAGTCAACAAAAGACCGACGAATTTGAGTGTTATAAATGGGCGATGCAACAATCGGGTATTGATCCGCTGAACCTTCCAAAAGTACAGGCTGCCCCTGTTGAAAAGGGCCCCGATGGTTCGGCTGTCAGGGGGGCGGCAAGGGGCGCAGCTGCGGGTGCCGCCATTGGCGCCATTTCCGGCGATGCTGGCGAGGGAGCTGCCATTGGCGCAGCTGCTGGCGGGATGGCCGGCGCGCGCCAGAAAAGAAAGTCGAATGCCCAAAAAGAGCAACAGTCGCAAGCGAATGCCGCGAGTACAGAACAGGCGATGAAAGACAGTTTTAAAAAAGGTTTTTCAGCATGCATGGAAGGCAAGGAATATAGCATTAAATAGCAGGCAAGAAACGTGAATATCAAATATAATAATGCACCCATATAAATATAAAGATCCCATCACAATACTAAAAACTTAGTGATTTATGAAACAATGTATTTTATTGCTGGCTATAAGTTCCTTCTTGTTTGCCTGTACCACGTCAACCAATAAAAACGAAAGCGAAAACCTGGCCATTGCCAAGAGATACATGGAGGCCGTTGAAACCAATAATACCGCAGAAATGGAGGCATTGCTGGCCGATAACTACATGGGCTATGGCCCCTCCGTAGGCGATTCTGTCAATAAAGCGGATGCGATTAGCAATTGGAAATACAACGCGGCAAACCTGTACAAATCTATTGAATACAGCCGCCATCAAAATATAGCGGTTACCGTTAAAGAGGGCGGGCAAGCCGACCCTGGTGATTGGGTTTCTAACTGGGCCTATCTCACCATTAAGTACAAAGATGGAAGAGGCCCCGTGCATGTTTGGGTAAATGCGGTGTACAAAATCGAAAACGGAAAAATCGCACGCAGCAGAACTTTTTATAATGAAGCCGATGTGCTTCGGCAACTCGGTTATACGGGTGTAACTCCGTAGCGTCACAGAAGTCCATTTTTATTTTGAAAGTGGGAGAGTTCGAGTTGGTGAAATAAAAAGCGGGCTAAAGTCTAATTTATCAATCCCATTTTAGAAAATGAACTAACCTTAAAAATCTTTTTAATCATAAATCCATTCATAATCATTAAACAATTCAAACAATGAAGCATGTATTACTGCTCAGCCTTAGCACATTTATTTTATTTTCATCCTTTGCGCAAAGCAATAAGGAAGATATTGACATGATCCAGGCCATTTATGGGAAACAAAAAAAAGAAATCACCGCAGGTTTTATCATCGTTCCGGATGCCAAAAAAGATGCATTCTGGAAGTTGTACGATGCCTATGAGACTGAAAGAAAATCATTAGGTCATCGAAGAGTTAACCTGCTCGAAAAATATGCGAACGCCTATGATTCACTCAATGATAATTCAACGGCAGCGATTACAAAGGAAACGATAGCGCTTCAGAAAAGCACAGATGCGCTTATCGGGAAATACTATGATATCATCGCGAAAAATGTAGGCGTGAAGCCAGCAGCCCAGTTCTACCAGCTAGAAAGTTACCTGCTTAATGTGGTAAGAATTTATATCCTGAGCAATATTCCATTTATTGGTGAACTGGAAAAAGTGGCGGTACCTGCGGTGCCTGCGCAGCCTTAAAGACAGGTTGAAGAAGGACGGTATAAGCGGTGGGATTGTCGTTCGCGCGGGAAGTTTGAAAATTAAAAACATGTATGACAATGCAATAACCTATTTTTTGGCCGCAATCTTCATTTTGACAAAACACACAGTCTAGAACATCAATTCCTTCGGATTTGACATTGAATGGCAAGTTATATTTGAAAGATAACGGCTGCCGCACCGGTTCATATTTTTTGACCCTGGAACTGCCGTCATTTCCGTACTCGTTATGCGGCATTTTTTGGATTAGTTAAGGGGTATATGTGCAGTCCGGTTAGGTTGAATATACCGATAGCCCGGCCATCAATCAATTATTCTTTAATTACGAAAATATTGTTGTTGGTAAACCGTAAATTTATTTATTAAATGTAGACAAGATCAACTTAAAAATTTAAATTCTACAAATTATGAAGCAGGTAATTTTAACAGCATTTGTTGCCGCCTTAATGGTAGGCTGCGGTCCATCCACAAAAATTGTAAAAAGCTGGCAGGAGCCCGGAGCCACATTGCAGGCAAAAGACCCAGCAAACAAGATTTTAATAATAGCAATGGTAAAGGATGAAACCTCCCGCAGGGTAGTTGAAGACAACCTGGCGAAACGTATAGGATCAGGCGCTGTAGCTTCCTACATTTTTTTCACGCCCGATGCTTTAAAAGCTGCGGATTCAAATATGCTCACTGAAAAATTGAAAGAGGACAAATTTACGCATATTTTGATGCTGCGCCTGGCCGAGGTGGAGGAAGAAACTTCTTATGTACCCGGTACTACGTCCGGCTTTTATGGTGGATATGGCCGGTATTATGGTTATGGTGCCGGGTATTATTCTACACCCGGATATTATACCACCGATAAAAATTATATGGTTGAGACCACCGTTTATTCTGTTGATCCCGATAAATTATTATGGACAGGTACAACGAAGACGGTGAATCCATCAAAGATCGAAAACACAGTGAATGAAATTGCAAATGCCGTGGCTGCCAAAATGCGGACAGACGGATTTCTGAAATAATTCCGACCTGGTTACAAGGTGCCTGGGGCAGCTGGACCAAAGGGTTATGCTATGGCAAGATTGGAGGCAAAATGTAATGGGGCGATTTTTGCGAAATATTTCAGGTGACGATCCATGATCTTTCCCGTTTGTGGGTTAACGTATGGAAAATAAGCAACCGGTTAGATTAATGTCAATTTTTAAAATAGATCTGATGTATAATAGCTATAATTCAAAGCACTTTTTGCGACAGGCGATGCTGGTATTCTCCTTCAGTATATTTTCGTCCGTTGGTTTAGGGCAGGTGTATAGCGATAAGGCAGTCGGGAAAAAAAATGCGGAGGTGAAAGATAGCCTGCAAAAATCCGACTATCCTTATAGCCTGCCAATATGGGGGGAGAAAGTGGCTAAACTCGGCTTTAACTTACCCTATTCTGCAGGCATAGGCATTAACTATCTTTGGCAAAAATCTGACCTGGAAATTG
>DASUFG010000495.1:0-16798 GCA_036274715.1 Agriterribacter sp. | reverse complement strand
AGCGCAGAATCAGCCCCTTTTTAATGCTGGATTTTAACGCCGAATATGATTTTGGGCCTTCTGAAACAGTAAAAGGTGTTGGCGTGCATCCGCACAAAGGTTTTGAAACGGTAACCATTGCGTATAAGGGCAGCGTTGCCCATCACGATAGTACAGGCAATAGCGGTGTAATTAAGCCCGGCGATGTACAATGGATGACAGCGGGATCAGGCATTTTACATAAAGAATACCACGAAGAACAGTTTTCAAAAACTGGAGGCCCCTTTGAAATGGTGCAGCTTTGGGTGAACCTGCCAAAGAAAGACAAATCAACGCTGCCTCATTACCAGGCAATTACAGCCGACAAGATGGGCAAAGTGGAACTGGCGGATGGTAAGGGAATAGTGAATGTAATAGCAGGAAACTTTAATGGGGTAGCTGGTGCTGCATCCACCTATTCGCCGGTGAACCTGTTTGATATTAAATTGAACGAAGGAGGAGAACTTAGTACCAGCATTCCTGCCGAACATAATACAGCACTCCTGGTAGTTAACGGTAATGTTAGCGTTAATGGAATGGAAGCACCACTCCATAGCTTTGTGTTGTTTAAGAACGAGGGTGATGAAATCACTATCAGGGCCGATGAAAAAAGCGTGCTGTTGTTATTGAGTGGAAAACCCATTAACGAACCGATTGTGAGCTATGGGCCATTTGTAATGAACACTCAACAGGAAATCCAGGAAGCCATCGAAGAATTTCAATCGGGCAAATTTGGTGTGTTAGCTTAGATGAAATTTATCAAACGACAAACCAACCAGGTATGCAAAAAAAGATAGACCATATTCTTTTGGGACGCGAAAAGCAGATTACTAAGGAAGAAACGGTATTGCAGCCATTGCCACATAAAGAATTCCGTTTTGCGAATCCTTTTATAGTATTGCATCACCTAAAGCCAGAGGTGATTAAGCCCGGCTCCGAATTTCGCATACACCCGCATCCGCACAGGGGGTTCTCGCCGGTTACTTTTATGCTGCAGGGTGAAGGCTACCATAAAGACAGCGCCGGCCACGATGAGATTATACAAGCCGGCGATGTGCAATGGATGTTTGCCGGCAAGGGCATATTGCATAGTGAAGGTCCAACACAACGGCTGCTGCAACACGGTGGGGTACAGGAATTTATTCAAATCTGGGTAAACGCTCCCGCATCCCGTAAATGGGATGAACCGTGGTACCAATCGGCTACCAAACAACGGCTACCGGAGGTAATGCAGCAGGATGGCGTAGCACTGCGATTGGTGAGCGGTAATTATGACGGCAAAACAGGTCCCCTGGAGAGCCTTACTCCCGTTATATCAATTATTGGGGAAATCAAAAATGGCAAAAGAGTTCAGTTTTCAACCACTCCGGGCTATTGGACTTTGCTATATGTAATAAAAGGGAAAATTTGTGTAAACCAGGAGAGCGTTGAACAATACCATCTTATAGTTTTTGAAAAAGACAATGATGAAATTATTGTGAGTGCTGAAGAAGATGTGCAGCTTTTACTGCTTTCCGCCGAACCTATTGATGAACCCGTAGCCGCTAAAGATAATTTTGTGATGAATACCAGGGAAGAAATTGACCAGGCAATGGCCGATTACCAAAATGGGCTATTTGGTCATTTGAATTATTGACATCGCAAATACTGCAGTTTTTACAGCGGCACTTTTTTATCGGGGTTTGTATTTGGAATCCTGCAATATTTGTTTGGCATCCATCTGCAGCAACGCGTCAATAGAGGTGTCGGGAAATTTTTCGATGTATTTTTTGATGATCTGCCAGCCCAGGAATAAGGAAATATTGCCGGGTGAGCCGTCGCCTAACTCCTGGGTTTGTGGGCCTTCTTCAACGTAGGATTGAATCCTGAGTGGGTCGCTATTGTAAATCAAATTGTTTTGAATTAAAAAACTCCATATCATTCCTTCATTATCATAGCAGCCCTTTAATTGCGCCGCGGTATAGCCGATTTTTAAAGTATCGGCCACATGGGGCAGCAGTTTATCCAGAACGTATAATCGTTTGCCTTTATCTATGGTTAAATCAAGGAGGGTTTTGTCTTCTGCGCGGGGCGGATAAATATCGTCAATGATGTTCTTCATGCAATTTACGGCGATATAGGCTGGTTCAAATTTCCGCGATACATATTTAGGAAAAAGCGATTGTGCCATTTGGCTTTGGTATAAGGAAGCATCGTTACCCAGGTGCAATTGCAAACCCACGGCCAATGCATCCTGTGTAATGACATCGCCGGTTTTGCCGGTAGCCGTTTGAAATATGGCATCAAGTGGACCTACGAAAGTGATCAGCTTTTCCGGGGTCTTATACGAAGGAAAATAGTATTTAGTGAATTGAAGTCCTTTTTTCACATCATCTTCAATAGCGATAAAATTGCTGAATATTTTTGATGCGGTGTCTTCTACCAACCTGTAATCACGCAAAAACATTTTTATCGCGGAGTCCGATTTATCAAATTTATCGGTAAGTGACAGTCCCAGGATATGCTCAATGAAATCGGGGAAAAATACGGGATATTTTTCCAGCAACGCTGGCATAGCGGCAGAGATATTATTGGTGTCAATGGTAAAAAAATCCTGCTCAAAGCGCTGCACTTCAAGATTCACTTTAATATTTGAAACATCGGGTGTATTTTTATTTCCGTTACAGCCGGTAAAACCGATAAGTGTGATTATTGAGAGATAAAACCATTTTTGCATACCTGCTGTAACGCTATAGGTTTTAAAATGTTGCATCAATGAAACCGGTGAGACCCAAGCAAACCGCTCTAACCAAAAAAGATTTTGTACTGGATGATAAAAGATCTCAATAGCTGATGAAAGGTACCGTTGATTTTTATCTAAACACTTGAATGGGTGATGAGCCATGGCGTTACACATTCACAAAGCCTGGAAGTGGGGCACTGTTTTCCCTGGAACAAAAATAAAATACCAGGAACGATAAACTCCTCCTAAGAGGTTGCCCACGCGCGGTCGCCTTTTTTATAAGGAATGCAAGCTTCATATTTTCCCGGAACGGCTACATACCGTAAGGCTTGTGTGGCGCCAATTTCAGAAGTAAAGTAGCCCAGCAGGGTTAACTCCTTCATCATCCGGAAATAGTGACTGGGATCTTCCTTTTTTTTCTTCGACATATATTCCTTTGATTCCGTATCTATTTCGGTAAGTAATGATTTACGTTGTTCTGCATCGATATCCATAAACGATTTGCCAAACTTTTTGTCGCTGGCTTCATTTAATTGCTTCATCCCTTCAAAAAATACTTTCTGGTCATTCTCATCATAGCAGTCGTTTACCATTACAGTCATAAACGTGCCCACTTTGGCTGCCTTTGCACCCGGCGTATTAGTAGTTGGGATAATGGTTTCTGCAATCTCATCCAGGTAAGCAATATCTCCATCGGTAAATGCTTGCGCGGTAGCTACTTTTTTATCGGACGGTTTGCACCCTTCCAAAAATACATTGGCTCCCACCACTGTGCCGCCCAATATAAGGGCTACCCGGGCTAAGGCATCGCGTCTGTTCATAATTAATTGTTTTATAAATCAAAAAATGTATTAGTTAATCAACAATGCTGTATTCTTTCTTTTTCACAATTCCCACATACCTGCATCTTTCAAATCAAAGATTCCCTTTCTTTAACTCACTTACTGCATGGTCTGCCGCTCTTGCCGTAAAAGCCATGTAGCTCAACGAAGGGTTTACGCATGAAGCGGATGTCATAAACGCCCCATCGGTTACAAATACATTGGGGGCATCCCATACCTGGTTCCATTTGTTAAGCACAGAGGTTTTGGGATCTTTGCCCATACGAGCAGTGCCCATTTCATGTATACCCCGTCCTAATGTTCCATCGCCTTCGTAGCCGCTCACATTTTTAACGCCGGCCGCTTCCAGCATTTCTACGGCATCGTTCATCATGTCTTTGCGCATCTTCTTTTCATTTTCTTTGTATTCTACATCAAAGGCCAAAACGGGTAATCCCCATTTATCTAAGCGCTGTTTACCATTTTTATCAGGCACCGGCCGCATGCCTAAATCTTTTCCGGTAACGGGGTCGTTAAATTGTTCAAGCTTATCGGAATAAGTATTTTTATCGAGGTAGATCCTGTTTTCGTGGTAAGGCAACGTTTCACCAAAACCGCCCATACCCATAGTCCATGTACCGGGTTCTACAAGTGTGTTTTTGAAGTCAACACCAATAGATACTTCTTCCGCAGAACGGTTGTAACCTCCCCTGCTGGCGCCACCTTGATAGCCGAAGCCACGCAGGTAGTCTCTTTTATCACTCAAAAAGTTGCGGTAGCGTGGAATGTAAATGCCATTGGCGCGACGCCCAAAATAATAGCTGTTTTCATAGCCATCTACCTGGCCACCGGCGCCCACTCCCAGGTGATGATCCATTACATTATGCCCCAACTCGCCGCTGCTGCTGCCCAAACCATCCGGCCAGATATCAGTAGCCGAGTTCATTAATATCCAGGTGCTGTTCAATGCGGAGGCATTTACGAAGATTATCTTCGCATTGTAGGTATAAGTCTTGTTGTTTTCTCCATCCAGTACTTCAACCCCGGTTGCCTTTTTCCTGTCTTTATCGTATAAAATTTTTGTAACAATGCTCCATGGACGAAGGGTAAGGTTGCCGGTTTTCATTGCCGCCGGCAAGGTAGAAGATTGTGTGCTGAAATAAGCACCAAAGGGGCACCCCAGCCAGCATTTGTTGCGGTATTGGCAATTGGCCCGCCCCTGGTCTGTAAAAGGAACGGTAATATTAGCTACGCGGCCGATGATCATATGCCGCTGGCCATTGAATTTTTCTTTGATACGCGCAGCCACATCTTTTTCCACGCAATTCAGTTCCATGGGTGGAAGAAATTGTCCATCCGGTAACTGCGACAGGCCTTCTTTTGAACCGCTAATTCCCGCAAAGCGTTCGGCATGGTCGTACCAGGGTGCAATTTCCTTATAACGAACCGGCCAGTCTATTGCGATGCCTTCTTTCGCATTGGCCTCAAAATCCAGGTCGCCGAGGCGGTAGCTTTGTCTTCCCCACATCAGGGAACGGCCGCCCACATGGTATCCCCGGAACCAGTCGAACCGCTTTATTTCCGTATAGGGATTGTCCTTATCGCTGCACCAATAATCGAGGTTGGTTTCATTAAGTGGGTAATCGCGTTTAAGGACCGGGTAGTCTTTGATCATTTGCTGCGTTCTGCCGCCGCGGTGAGGAAAATCCCAGGGGTCTTTGTTGGCATTAACATAGTCTTTCACGTGTTCAATATTGCGTCCACGTTCCAGCATCAAAACCTTCAATCCCTTTTCAGTTAATTCTTTTGCGGCCCAGCCGCCGCTAATTCCGGAGCCAATTACAATGGCATCATAAACATTATCTGGCATAGCATGTTATTTTATCAGGAGTAGCTCTGTTGTGAATGAATGTTATTACTTATAAAAATTTTTTTATTGAACTGATGGGTACCGGCCTGTGGCGATAATTTAAATGCCAACGGCCGGGATCCGGATGCTCAATTTCATATCCAAAAAGGAATAGATGATAACCGGGCGTGTAATAGTAAAATCATCGTTGTAAACGCTATCCTTTATACATCGCAGATTTGAACTCCCTGTTGTAAAGCCGCTAATTGGCCCGGCGCATCTTTTGGGGTAGGGATAAACTCCTGCGCCACATAACCCTTAAAGCCTAAATCCACAATGGCTTTCATAATAGCGGGATAATATAATTCCTGCGATTCATTAATTTCGCGCCTGCCGGGTACCCCGCCGGTGTGGAAATGCGACAGGTACTGAAAATGATCACGAATGTTGCGTATAACGTCTCCCTCATCGATCTGCATATGATAGATGTCGTACAACAGTTTAAAATTTTCAGAACCCATTCGTTTCGCCAGCTCCACTCCCCAGGCAGTTTTGTCGCACTGGTAATCCTTATGGTCGATCTTGCTGTTGAGCAGTTCCATCACCAGCACTACATTGTGTTTTTCTGCAAGGCCAATTACCTGCTTCAATCCTTCTGTGCAGTTTTTCCAGCCGGTCTCATCGTCCAGGTTCCTTCGGCTTCCACTAAAACAAATCAGTTCTTTGTAGCCGGCTTTAGCCACCAGCGGAATCATTTCAGAATAGTTTTTTATCAACTGCGTATGAAATTCAGTGTGGTTCCATCCGTCTACCAGGTTGATCTCTGCTCCATTGCACATGGAAGAATACAAACCATACTTTTGCAATACAGGCCAATCTTTTGGGCCTACCAGGTCAATGCCGGCAATACCCATTTTTTTTGCTGCCGCGCATAAATCGTCCAACGGAATGCCGCTGTAGCACCACCGGCATACGGCGTGATTGATATTTCCCTTCATGGTATAATTGACTTCTTGTTCTTTATGCGAAGAACTGGCGAATGCGCCGGGGGCTGAACCCATAGCTAAAGATCCTAAAACAATATTTTTAATGGCGCGCCTTCGTGGATTTGGTGAGTAACCGGACATATAGAAAAATAATGAAGAGTTAAGGTACTGAATGTTTCATTAATAAATCTTTTTTAATTGTTAAGGTATTTTCATCTTATACAATCCAGGAAATAAGTCAACTGTTGCCAATGGAGAAACAAACACGGGGTTATAAAAATGTAATCTTATTAAAAAACAAATGGGCAGTATATGTAAATGTTTTATTTTTAAACCCGTTTTTGATTTTTTAATACGTTAATCTTTTTTTCATGAACAGAAAATTACGAATGGGAATGATTGGTGGGGGCAAAGATGCTTTCATCGGAGCCGTTCACCGCATTGCTGCTAATATGGACGGTCTTATAGAACTCTGCTGTGGTGCTTTAAGTATTAATCCTGAAGTGGCCACCGATTCAGGCAAGTCTTTGTTTTTGCCGGAAGACAGGACATATTTGAACTACGAAGAAATGCTGGAAAAGGAAAGTCTTTTACCAGCCGATAAGCGTATAGATTTTGTAACCATCGTTACGCCCAATTTTGCGCATTTTGCTCCTGCCATGCTTGCCCTGAGCAAAGGGTTTAATGTAGTGATTGAAAAGCCGATGACATTTACGCTTGATGAAGCCCGCCAGTTGCAAAAAAAAGTGGAAGAAACCGGGCTTGTTCTATGTCTCACCCATACCTATTCCGGCTATCCTATGGTTAAACAGGCCAAACAAATGATCAAAGACGGAGTAATTGGAAAAGTAAGAAAGATATGGGTAGAATATCCGCAGGGATGGTTAAGTAAACTTACTGAAAGAGAAGGGAATGCCCAGGCAGCCTGGAGAACAGACCCCAAAAAATCGGGTAAAAGCGGTTGCATGGGAGATATTGGAACTCATGCGGCGCATTTGGCAGAATATATTTCGGGATTAAAGATTACCAAACTAAGCGCCGATCTAAATGTAATGGTGGAAGGCAGGGCATTGGATGATGATGGGAACGTATTATTGAAGTTCGACAATGGCGCTGCCGGTGTATTATTGGCATCGCAGGTGGCTGCTGGGGAAGAAAACGCCCTTAGGATACGAATATATGGAGAAAAAGGAGGGCTGGAATGGGCGCAGCAGGAGCCTAATACCTTATTGGTAAAATGGCTTGATCAACCCGCGCAGATTTACCGGACTGGTGGAGGTTATCTTGGCGCTTATGCCAAACACAATACCCGGGTTCCCGGCGGGCATCCCGAAGGTTACCTGGAAGCATTTGGTAATATTTACCGCAATTTCGCGCTTACCTTATCGGCACGAATAGATGGCCAAAAGGCTACGGACGAAATGCTCGATTTTCCATCTGTATATGAAGGTGTGAGAGGAATGGCCTTTATAGATAATGTGGTGGAAAGCGGCGCCAGCAAGGAAAAGTGGACTGAGTTTAAAGTATAGCCGGGAGGAGGTATTCAGGGGTAGGGTTATGGGGAATAATGTGATTGGAAATACAAAGCGAATGTATATCAGCATCATCATACCCAGCACCTGCGACCTTACTTGTTTGTGCTCTAATACTATATTATTAAAGTTATAAATTCTCTTATCATGACAAATATCAAGGGACCGGCCATATTCCTTGCACAGTTTTTAGGTGATCAACCACCTTTTAATAGTTTAAAATCTATCTGCGAGTGGGCGGCCGGGTTAGGTTATGTTGGCGTTCAACTCCCTTCTTGGGATAGCAGGATTATTGATCTGCAAAAGGCCGCGGAAAGCAAAACCTATGCCGATGAAATTAAAGGTATTGTAAATGGCGCCGGTTTACAGATTACAGAACTTTCTTCACACTTACAAGGTCAATTGGTGGCGGTGCATCCGGCTTATAATGAATTGTTCGATGGGTTTGCACCTGAAGCTCATCGCGGCAATCCCAAATCGCGTACCGAATGGGCAGTACAACAATTAAAATACGCCGCTAAGGCATCACAAAACCTGGGACTTAAAGCACATGCTACTTTTAGTGGCGCATTGTTGTGGCACACCGTTTACCCTTGGCCGCAACGCCCTGCGGGATTGGTAGAAACCGGCTTTACAGAATTGGCTAACCGTTGGTTGCCTATATTGAACGAGTTTGATGCCAATGGAATTGATCTGTGCTACGAAATTCACCCGGGAGAAGATCTGCACGATGGTATTAGCTACGAAATGTTCCTTGAAAAAGTGAATAACCATTCGCGTGCCTGCCTGTTGTACGATCCCAGTCATTTTGTGTTGCAGTGTTTGAATTACCTGGACTATATAGATAACTATCACGATAGAATAAAAATGTTTCATGTAAAGGATGCGGAGTTCAATCCTACGGGCAAGCAGGGTGTGTATGGCGGATACCAGGGTTGGGTTGAGCGTGCAGGTCGCTTCCGCTCCCTCGGCGATGGGCAGGTGGATTTCAAATCGATCTTCAGCAAATTAGCCGCATATAATTATACGGGATGGGCTGTGCTGGAGTGGGAATGTGCGATTAAGCATCCAGAAGCGGGCGCAGCCGAAGGTGCACCATTCATTAAAGACCATATTATCAGGGTTACAGAAAAAGCATTTGACGATTTTGCAGGAACCGGAAGTGATGAAAAATTTAATCGTAAGGTTTTGGGACTTGAGTGATTATTCTTCGGATATTTACGCCCTCATTTCTGACAAAACCATGACATTAAAAATTTTAGTATGAAAAAAGTGGTAATCGTATTTTCTTTAATCGCAACGGGTTATGCCTGTGGTCACTCCTCCGAAGAAGTAAAAAAGCCGATCAGTGTAAATGTAAACCCACAGATCGGTGCAGGTCATGAAACTTCTGCTACCACAGCTTCTGCTGCCGCAGAAACCGGGAACACTGCTGCAGCACCAACTGCCGCAGCTGCCCCCGAAAAAGATGGAAAAGCACTACTGGCCGGCTCTGATTGTCGTGCCTGCCACATGGATAAAGACAAACTGGTAGGGCCTGCTTACGCTGAAGTGGCCAAAAAGTATACCGACAAGGATATTAAAAAGCTGGCCGAAAAAGTGTTGGCTGGCGGTACTGGTGTTTGGGGCGAGATTCCTATGCCACCTCATGCGTCCCTGTCTCTTGAAGATGCCGAAGCGATGGTTAAATATATTCTCACTATTAAATAAACATTATGAAGGTTTTTAGAAAAGTAGTGGTTAGCGGTTTATTGATTGCCACCGCGGGTATAGTAAATAGTGCTGCTGCACAAACGGCTAATGATAATACGCTTTCAAAAAAGGAAAAGAACCAGGGTTGGCAGTTGTTGTTTGACGGAACCACCACCAAGGGCTGGCACACGTTTAACAAACCAGATTTAGGCAGTACCTGGGATGTGCAGGATGGCGCTTTTCATCACAAATCAGGTGCCGAAGGCCGGGAAGGTGGCGGTGATGCTGTGTCGGCGGAAGAATACGGCGATTTTCATTTAAAAGTTGATTGGAAAATTTCTCCGAATGGTAACAGTGGTATCATATTTCTTGCAAAAGAAGAGCCGAAGTATGAACACTCGTACTATACAGGCCCGGAAATGCAGGTATTGGATAACAACGGGCATCCCGATGGAAAAATCATCAAACACCGCGCGGGCGATTTATATGATTTAATTACCAGCAAACCCGAAAATGTGAAGCCTGTTGGAGAATGGAACACTTCGGAAATTAAGATAAAAAATGGCAAACTGGAGTTATGGCAAAATGGGGTAAAGGTTGTTTCTACGACGTTATGGGATAATAACTGGAATGCCATGGTAGCTGGCAGCAAATTCAAAAACATGGAAGACTTTGCTAAATCTAAAACCGGGCATATTGTTTTACAGGATCACGGAAACGAAGTGTGGTTTAAGAATATTAAGATCAGGAAACTGTAATGTAAAAAAGACTGTTTACTCCTACAATAATTCAACCGGGTTGGCGTGAGCCATTCCGGTTTTTGTTTTGGGGTAGCCATCAATTTTAACAGCAAAGCGCCATTGCTTCGATTCCCGAAGAAAAGTAAAGAACTGGTATTTATCATGCAACTTGCAATAAAAAAGAAAAATGAATAAGCAACAATACAGTAATCATGTTCGCTATTATGTTCCGCATCATTTCGTTTTTTACCCGCTTATCGGGCTATTGCTTTTTATCGGTGTAAGGGGAATGATCATGGACTCCGGGAATCAAATGTTGTGGTTATTGGTAACGGCGTTAACGGCTATAACAGGCTGGCTGAGTTTTATGATGCGGCAACATTATGCGCTGGTTTGCCAGGACCGCATTGTGCGAGTGGAGCTTCGCCTGCGTTATTTCCAGCTTACCCAACAACGCCTTGAAGATATTGAAGCACAATTGAGTTTTAGGCAACTGGCCGCATTACGGTTTGCCTCCGATGACGAATTTGTTACGCTTGTGCAGCGTACCCTTCATGAAGGACTTTCACCACAAACCATTAAAAAGCAAATCAAAAATTGGTTGCCGGATACGATGCGGGTATAGTCCCCATTCAGTGTAGATTTTGCCTGGATCACGCTATCTCGACTTATTTACCACTATTGCGCGGGCAAATCGGGGCTGCGCAAATCACCTGCGTTTATTTGTTCGATTGGTTGTCCGGCATTTCATCCGGCAGTTTTTTATAATCCGGCGTTTCCGGAACCTCTAATATTTTATTGTTATTGTAGCGCCGGATGACTTTTTCTATTTTGATATCCCGGAAATCAGGTTTGCAAACTATTATGTTTTTCTTTGGCATCATCAGCTATTTAGATATGAATATTTTTTGTGGGTTTGCGCTTCCATTTGACGCTAAGCACAAGGGGAGCAACCTAGAGTTTCATGGAACCTTCTACCCCGGCATCGGTGTTAATTCGTGTTAATGCTGCCCCCGCAATCTTTAATAAGGATACCAACTTGCCATTTTTAGTATCCCAATAATGTCCTTCGTCCGGCCGCACTTTTAAGAGCGTAAGGTCGGGATCGTTTTTGCCTTCTTCGAACCATCCTTTAGCCAGCGGTGTCCACAATTCATCTATTTTTTGTGGATCTTTTACCACCTGGGCATGTGCGGTAAGCGACAGATAGTGCTGCTTACTGCTATCGGCATACATTAGATACACCTTGCTTTCCTTCCCGATCTGTATATTTTTGGCGCTGTGCCTACTGCTGAAGAACCATAGTGTGCCATCTTCCTCGATGCCCATGGTACTCATGGGTCTTGATACAATTTCTTCAACGTTATGTGTACAAAAAAGGCAGGTTGCATTTTCAGCTATTTGTTTTAACTTCTCCACCGCCGCATCGCCCGACAGGTTCTTCATGTCTCCCATATTATTGTTTTTTAGACATAAGCCTAAAACCATACCATTTCATTTTCAGCGACAGAGCGAGGCTGCCAGAACCTGTTTTGTAGAATATATTACCCGTAAACACCTATTGCTGCATTTTAAATAGCGAAGAATCGTGACATAAGGTTAAAGATTATATTTGTAAAAAAAATTGAAGTATGTCACTGCAAAACCAGCAACAGAAAAAAGACAAAAAAAAAGGTAATAAAACCGCCAAGCTTGCCAATAACCAGGGTTCTAAGTTTTTCCAAAAGCAATCGAAACCAGCTGGCTTCGTAAGTAAACAAACCAACACAGGTTCCCAACGGGGAAGTTAAGTGTTTTGAACTTCCACTATGAGTAAACCGGTTCAACTTTCCATACAATCTATTCAACATGTAGGGGTTCCTGTAAGCGACAGAATTGTTTCTGAAGCGTTTTACAGGAAGCTGGGGTTTACCAATGCAATGCAGGCGGAGTTTGCAGACAAGCAGGGCACGGGAGTATGTGTAATGATGAAACAGGGCGATGTTATTATTGAACTATACCAGTTGCCCCCTGCTGAGTTAGAAGCCATCCGCAGCCGCAAAGACGGACATATAGACCATATTGCTTTTGATGTGGCGGACATTGATGAAGCTTTTTCTGTTTTAAAGAAAGAAGGTTTTACGATAATAGAAGAAGCTCCCGTTTTTTTACACTTCTGGAAAAACGGCTGCAGGTATTTTAATATTATTGGCCCTGATGGAGAGCGGCTGGAGTTTAACCAGATTCTTTGACGCTTTTGTACATGGGGCTGCATTAGTCGTTGGCCAGCTTTTCCAGCTTCAGATATCCAACATGCAATTCATCCGTGATGTTTTGCATAGATGGCGATAAACGGATGGCATATTTTTCTTTCACTTCATCCGGTAAAATATCCGTGATCTCGTAAACATCGTCTACATCTACCCCGTATTTATCATCAATATGTGAAACCGCGCCGTCGAAACCGGTATGCAGATAGAATGCGGTTGACTTCGCCTGCTGAACAGCGACGCCTTTATCGGCGCAGGCTACCAGCATTTTGTAGTGATATTCTTCCATATCATGCTCTTTATACCCACCAAGATTTAAAAAGAACAGTTTTGTAACATCGGCTTTATCCACCAATAGTTCATCACGGGGTATGATGTTCACCGTGTAGCCGTCTACATAACTTACTTCGCGCCAGGAATCAATATGTATTTTGCCATCAGCTTCGGGCCAAAATGCATAAATGGCAGGCAGCAGGTCGCGGAGTTCGTATCCTATTCCAAAAAATATATCGTGTTGTTCGGTGTGTCTTCCCTGGGGCTTGCTACCCAAAATGAGCATAAAAAGTTTTAATGTGCGCATCAATAAAATTAAAACTTAATTGTTTCATTTCTCACCATCATTCTCATCAATTGCAGCTGCTTTTTTCTCCGATTTTGTCTTTGGGTTGATGATCTCCTCTTGGGCCAGTGTATTTGGAAATCCCGGGAAATCCTGGTCAATACAATGATCGGGGTTGCGCTGCACATCTTCTTTATTTTTTATCGGTTTTGTTTTCTCCTGCTTTTGTATGGATGTTTTCTCTTTCATGATATTTGTTTCCTGTAAAAACTAAGAATGCCGTGCCAAAGTGAACACTATGGTATGGCTGTGTGAGCCGGATTAAAAGCAAGATTAGATCATTTCTGTTGTGCAATTCTTACCCCATTGGATATATTTGCCCTGTTGCAGGGTATAAGGAGATCTGGTCACTCTCATTAACTATTAAACAGTATGCAGATTTTAAAAGATATTTTCCAGGTGGGAGGCGATATCAATGGGGTAACTTTTGACGAGCCCGGCGCACTATGGAACGATGGCAATTCCTACATCCTGAAAACGGGTGAAGGGTTGGTGATGTTTGATTGTGGTTGCGGCGATACCATGGAGCAAATTTTTACCAATATGCGGTATTGGGATCTTTCGCCTGGCGATATCCGTTACTGCCTGCTCACCCATCCCCATCTCGATCATGCAGGGGGCGCACATATACTTAAGGATAGGGGAGTGAAACTCGTTGCTATTGGTGAAACAGCGGAAGCGGTTGCTTCGGGCGATGAACGTTGTTGCGGCTATTTATATCACAAAACTTTTACTCCTGTGGTGGTGGATCAATTGCTGGAAGACGGAGAAAAAATAAATATTACGGGCATTGAAATGGAAGTGATGCATTTGCCCGGGCATAGCGCAGGTTGTACCGCTTTTTTGTTTGAGTGGACGGGTAAGAAAGTGGTAATAAGCGGTGATGTAATCGGCACCCTGCTGGTAGGCGATTTTGGTTGGGATGGCTCCATCGATTTTGATAAACAAAAATACATACAATCGCTTCGCCGGTTTTCAAAAGTGGATATGGATATTATGCTGCCCGGCCATGGCATGGTATATTTTCACAAGCCGAGGCGGCGGGTGGAACAGGTGCTTAATTCGGCCTTGATGCAATGGCGGTAAATACATTTACCACACCTGCCTGCCGGTAGGCTGGCAGGCACAGTAGGTTGATAGCTTCACATCGTTTGTTAGATCTACGTGGATGCTATGCCTCTATCTTTCTATGTGTTTACCAAGTTAATAAAAGCATCCATTACTTTCTTTACTGCATCCAATGTGTTTTGGTCTGTTATCTCGCAGTTGTCATTCACTTTGGTTTTAATAAAGGAAATGAGGAGTTGTGTATTGTCGTCAACCCGGGCTTCAATAACACGGAGGGTTTCGAGCAGCGAGGGATGTGCTTTTGCGCCCGAAGAAGACGCCGTAATAGCGACTACCGGTTTATTTGAAAAATCGGAAGAAGACACCGTCCAGTCGAGCAAATTTTTTAAGCTACCCGGTACGCCCATCGCATATTCGGGTGTGCAGATAAGAATGCCGGCTGCCTGTTTGATCTGATTCCGCAGTTCAATAATTTCGCCAGGTGGCGTTTCCCTATCATCATCCGGATTAAACTGCGGTAGGGTTGATAAGCCATTGTACATAGTAATCAACAGTTCCTGGGCGTATAATATTTCAATGGCCTTTATAAGGTTCAGGTTAGATGACTGTTTTCTCGTGCTGCCACAGATGGCCAGGATATTCTTTTTATCGTCCATACTTTCAACCAGGGTTTTCTACATCTTCGGTAATGGTAATATTACCAACCCAACAACCAGGCGAATATTAATGGTGCAACAATGGTGGCATCACTTTCCACAATAAATTTTGGGGTATGAATGTCCAGTTTACCCCAGGTGATTTTTTCGTTGGGTACCGCACCCGAATATGAGCCATAGGAAGTGGTGGAATCGCTGATCTGGCAGAAATAGCTCCAGAAAGGTACGTCGTGCCACTCCAGGTCCTGGTACATCATGGGCACTACGCAAATGGGGAAGTCGCCCGCAATACCGCCGCCTACCTGGAAAAAGCCAACACCCTTACCCCCACTGTTGTTGCGGTACCATTCGCTAAGCCAAACCATGTATTCAATACCACTCTTCATGGTGGTGGCTTTTATTTCGTTTTTAATGATGTAAGACGCAAAAATATTTCCCATGGTGCTGTCTTCCCAGCCGGGCACAACAATAGGTATATTTTTCTTTGCCGCAGCCAGCATCCAGCTATTTTCAGGATCAATTTCATAGTGCTGTTCCAAGGCGCCACTCAACAGTAGCTTGTACATATACTCGTGGGGAAAATAACGTTCGCCTGCGGCATCCGCTTCCTTCCATATTTTTACGATATGCTTTTGAATCCTGCGAAAGGCCTCCTCCTCGGGAATACAAGTATCGGTTACACGATTATAATGATTTTCGAGCAGGTCCCATTCTTCCTGCGGGCTCAGGTCGCGGTAGTTGGGTACACGTTTATAATGACTGTGCGCCACCAGGTTCATAATGTCTTCTTCTAAATTGGCGCCCGTACAACTTATAATATGCACTTTGTCCTGCCGTATCATTTCCGCCAGCGACAATCCAAGCTCAGCAGTGCTCATGGCGCCGGCAAGGGTGACCATCATCTTACCACCTTCCAGCAAATGTGTTTCGTAGCCTTTGGCGGCATCCATCAGTGCTGCTGCATTAAAATGCCGGTAGTGGTGTTGTATGAACTGCGATACAGGACCTTTTTTCATGACTCGGGCTTATTTAGTGGGGGCAAAAATAGTATAATTAGGCGGGATGAGGATGCAGGATGAGCGAATTCAAAAGCTTTCTTTTACTCAATTGATTATAACCAGCATTATGTTTTGCTGATCTATCAATTCATTTTCACCTTCCTCGCTATGGGATTCGGTATGTTACGGTTATAGGTGTCTGACACTTTAAAATTGTCTGACACCTATTTTAAAAAATCATGCTAAGATCATCGTGCGGGATAACCCTATAGGCCGTTTCATAAAACTTTTGCATATCTAAATCCAATAAAGCCTGAGCAAACTTTTTGTTGCATAAACTGTCACTACGGGCTCCGTGGTAGTCTTTAAAAGAAGAAAACTTTCAGTCTTCCATCTTTTTTACAAGTTTTGCGTTATATGGGTTCTGATGAATATAATTGAACGCGGTAAGGGCATAGCCACCGTTAAGCGCAGTCACCGGTTTAGCTTTTGTTTTTTGCTGAAAAAGGTTGCCTGAAAAATGCTCCTGTTTTTGTATTCCTTTTGTATAGCTGCTAAGCAGCAAGCGGATATTTTCCGTTGGAATTTGAGTGGGTATTACCGATTTTGAGATTACGCTGCAGGAGTGTTCGTTAGTATGTACAAGAAAATGGAAATGGTTGGGCATAAGGCACCAGCACAATATATCACTGCAGGGTGCAATATATTTTCGGACCTTCTCCAGGAAATAAATGTAGTTCTCCCGATTAAAGAAAATGGTTTGCTGCCGGTTGCCACGGTTGTAAATATGGTAAATGGTATCCGGCTCAAAATGCATGCTATGAATGTAAGGAAAATAAGAATAAGCT
>DASUFG010000494.1:0-2783 GCA_036274715.1 Agriterribacter sp. | reverse complement strand
AAAGAAGGATTTCGTTTTCCGGGAATTTGATCTCCTACCGTTATGGAACCTTCGTCCGGGAAGAGCATACCGGCAATATTGCGTAATAAAGTGGATTTTCCGGTGCCATTCTTGCCCAAAAGTCCGTAAATAAAACCGGGCTGTAATTGAAGACTTAAGCCGGTAAACACCTTTTTTTTCCGTAACCGAAGTGGAGATTTTGAACCGATACCATAGCTAGTGATTTAGTGTACTATTGTATTAGTACACTGCAAATATAATACTGATTCAATGATTTCCAAATTTTCCGCAATAATTTTTTCAAAATTGTTCGGATGGAGGAGTGAGGATGAGGCTAAAATTCCCCTTTTTCAACACAAATGCCGTACTCCTTTCTTTTTACCCACTGGCAAAATTCTTGATGTATGATGGTATGATCATAAAATATACAATCATGAAAAACCTGATATTTGCCTTTATCGCCTGTGCTGTATTTGCAGCATGCAATAGTAGCGCTACCTCCGCCGGTGATGATAGTACCGCCATAAAGAATAATTCCGATTCCACAATTCCGAAGGATACCGTTTATCCAAGAACGGATACGGGTGTAGTTAACCTGCAAGAGAAGGATAGCACGGGCGTGAAATAGTTCCCGTTATTTGCGGGTAGACAACCAATGAAAAGAAAAAAGGGTCACATACTATCTCCTTGTCTGTTACACCTTCGGTTCCCAGCCCGGCTCGTATTCACGGCTCCAGTATTGCATGGCACCGGCATTATCAATGATGTGCCCGTTTGCAGGATTAATATTTAATACAGTTCCCGAACGAAGCGCGATATTGCCCAATTGTACGAGCAGTGTACTTTGATGTCCACCGGTGATATCGGAATTGACCGGGCTGCCTTTGCGGATACCATCAAAAAAATTACGGATATGGATAGCATCCAATTCCTGCGCGGGATTGGATAGGTTGCGCGGGTCAATAATGGCTTCATTCTTCACTTCCTTCAGCAGGTTGCTTTTCAGGTCAAAAATTTTATACGCGTTGCCTTGTTCAATAAGCATGCTGCCGGTTTCTCCATAAAACATTACGCCTACGCTATTGCCTTCTATTTGCTGGCCATTGCAACTCCTTCCTTCCCAGGTAATGCAGCTGTTGTTGTCGAATTCCAGGTTGATCACCTGCGTGTCGGGCGTTTGCCAATCGTCGGTATACCGGTAACGACCACCTGCAGAGCTTACCCGAACCGGATAATCCACCTTCAGGCCCCAGCGGGCGATATCAACCATATGTGTACCATTATTGAGCGCCTCACCGGTTCCCCAATGCCAGAACCAGTGCCAGTTATAATGAATGAGATTGTCTTTATAAGGTTGCCGGGGTGCGGGTCCCTGCCACAAGTCATAATTTAGCCAGGAAGGAACCGCTGTTATTTTTCCGGTTCCTATTGAATCCCGGTTATTGGTATACCAGGTTTTGGCAAAATAAGGCCGGCCGATAATACCCGAGTGCAGTTCCGCAATGGCCGCCACAATGTTCGGCCAGGAGCGGCGTTGGTTGCCCATTTGTAATACCCGGTTATATTTTTTTGCTGCGCTTATCAATAACTCTCCTTCATTGGGATTATGACTGCAGGGTTTTTCGAGGTATACATGCTTGCCGGCCTGGCAGGCAAGCAAAGCAGCGGGTGCATGCCAATGGTCGGGTGCTGTTACTATTAATACATCAAGGTCTTTATCTTCCAGCGCTTTTCTGAAATCCGGTGCAGGTTTCGGCTTCTTTTCTGTTATTTTTTCAATGGCGGCGATACATTTATCAGCAGCCCGGCTATCAACATCAGAAACATATACCAGTTCGCATTCTGTCTGCAACGCAAAATTACTGCTCACAGCCAATCCACGACTGTTTACACCCATAACGGCAGCGCGTATGCGTTCATTCGCTCCCACTATGTTGGCATAACTTTTTGCGCTGAAGCCGGGAAGCATACCGCCCAGTGAAACCGCGGCTGTTCCTGCCACGGTTTTCTTAATAAAATCTCTGCGTGAATTTTTCATAAAACGTTTTTATCATAAATTAAAAACCACAAACTCTACATTTCAAACTAGGCATTTTCCGCCCTTTTCATCATTTCCGCTACACTTACAGGAACACCACCTTTCATTTTACTTTCGTCGGCTGCTTCCATAAATGCCAGTATCTCCAATGTTTCCTTTCGGCTTACGGGTGGTCTACCGGTTTTGAAAAATTCGATAATTTGTATCAGCAGTGGATCATATCCATCGTAGGGACCCAGTATAGCGTTTCCTTTTTCACCAAACACCGTTCCTCCGTAACCACTTTTGCCGGCACGGGTACCGCGAAAGGTGCCAATGCGTCCATCTTCCCATACTCCCACAACAACATCGGTATCTTCCGTGTGCGCCCGGGTCACTTCTTTGCAACCTGTTCCCATCACCGTGTACAGGGTTTCTACACCATGGATACCATACCAAAAAAGGTCAGGATGTGTTTTTTCAAGATGAGCGGGACTGAAAGTATCTGCGCCCAACACTTTCCCTACTTTGCCTTCCGCTACTTCCTGTGCGGTTTTCATGAAACGTAAAGAGGAGGAAGAAAAAACGGGAACCTTATTTTTTTCCGCCGCGTCGTAAATGGCTATCGCATCTTTGAGGGAAGCCGTCATTGGCTTATCAATAAACATGGGTTTTCCCGACCTGATCACCTCTAATGCCTGCTGCAGGTGCAAGCGGCCATCGTTGGTTTCCAACAAAATGACATCGGTTTTTTGTAGCAACTCAT
>DASUFG010000493.1:0-9109 GCA_036274715.1 Agriterribacter sp. | reverse complement strand
TATATCCCAATCATCGCCAATATCAGTAGTATGGGAATTAAAAAATAAAGCCCGGACCACAAGCTCAACGCCCCTACGTTAAATTGCTTGATCTGCGTAAAATACAAAACACAGCAAATGATATATACACCCATGGCTGCCAGGCAGAGCTTTATTTGCATACCCCTGTTTTTGTATAAAAAAATGGTAATGATTGAAATTAAACCTAATGCTACGGTAAATACCAGGAGGAATAAACTGCTGCCTGCATTGAGGGCATTATATTCATTGACATCCTTAACCACTTTAGTGCCGTTGTAAATGGAAAGGCGGACGGTAAGAAAAGCAAAAATACCTGCAAGCAAAAGCCAAAGCGATTGAATACGTTGCAACATGGTGGATTGTTATTGAGTGTTTTAAAAAAGTGTCCGCCCGGTTAGTCAATAGTTACTTATCCCACTGCTCATAGCTCGCGGCTTTCAGCGGTCAGCAGTCCGTCATCAGCTCAAATGTCATTTCTTATCGCGCAAGGCTCAAAGTTCGCTGCTCACCACTCCGCCACCTAACACCTACCTAATACCTGATACCTGATACCTCTACGCTGTTACCGCTTCACTTAGCTCCAATTCAGGATATAAAGGAAAGTCTTTCATGAACGCATGCACATCATGTTTCACGCTTTCTATTTTTTTATCATCTTCTCTATTGTTCAATACGATGTCAATCATCTCCACTATGGGTTCCATATGATCCTGCTTCAGTCCGCGTGTGGTAATAGCCGGTACACCTACTCTTATGCCCGAAGTAACAAAGGGGCTTTTATCATCAAAAGGAACTGCGTTTTTATTTAAGGTAATATGTGCTTTGTCTAACGTTTCCTGTGCTTTTTTACCTGTCAGGTTTTTGTTTCTTAAATCAATCAGCATTAAATGATTGTCGGTGCCGTTGCTGATCAGGTTATAGCCCCTTTTTACAAATGCTTCGGCCATAGCCTGTGCATTGGTAATAATCTGTTTGGCATACTGCGTGTATTCATCTGTCAATATTTCTCCAAACGACACTGCCTTGGCGGCAATTACATGTTCAAGCGGGCCGCCCTGCATACCCGGAAATACGGCAAGATCAAGTAAGGCGCTCATCGGCCGTATATTTCCCTTAGGATCTTTTACACCGAATGGATTATCAAAGTCGTTCCGCATCATAATAATCCCGCCCCTTGGTCCACGCAGTGTTTTATGGGTAGTAGAACTTACAATATGGCAGTGTTCAAATGGATCGTTTAATAAACCCTTTGCAATTAAGCCTGCGGGGTGTGCAATGTCTGCAAGCACCAAAGCGTCAATGGAGTCTGCCACTTCACGAATGCGCTTATAATCCCAGTCGCGGCTATAGGCAGAAGCGCCACAAATAATAAGTTTTGGTTTTTCTGCTTTGGCGGTAGCTTCCAGGTGGTCGTAATCTATAACACCGCTTTCTTTTTTAACCCCATAAAACAGCGCATGGTAATATTTGCCGCTGAAGTTAGCGGGACTTCCATGGGTAAGATGCCCGCCCATGCTGAGGTCCAGTCCTAAAATTTTATCACCCGGTTTTAAGCAGGCCAAAAAAACCGCTGTATTAGCCTGTGCGCCGCTATGCGGCTGCACATTTGCCCAACTGGCATTAAAAATCTTTTTGAGGCGTTCAATAGCCAGGGTTTCAATTTCATCTATTATATCGCAACCGCCGTAAAAGCGTTTGCCGGGATAGCCTTCCGCGTATTTATTGGTAGGTACAGAGCCCATAGCCTGCATAACCTGCAAAGAGGTGAAGTTTTCTGAAGCGATCAATTCAATGCCGCTGCGCTGGCGTTCCAATTCTTTGTGGAGGAGATCGAATATTTGTGTGTCTTTTTGCATGGCGCAAAAATAGTGTAACAATCCCGAATTTTACTATTTTCACCGTTTAAAGCATTTAATGCGGCATATACCATGAAAGCAATTATACCCGTAGCCGGGGCCGGAACCAAACTACGTCCACATACCTATACCCAACCCAAAGCGCTCATACCCCTTGCCGGGAAAACCGTGCTCAGTATTATCGTAGACCAGTTGGCCGAAGCGGGCATAAAGGAGTTTGTTTTTATTATTGGTTACCTCGGCGATAAAATTCAGGATTATATAAAACAACATTATCCCCACCTGGTTTGTCATTTTGTGTATCAGAACGAACGGCAAGGACTGGGGCATGCGATTTTTCTGGCTAAGGATATTGTTGGCACCGACGAGGTGTTTATTGCTTTGGGCGACACCATTTGCGAATTCAATGTTAGTGAGGTTTTGCACAGCGACGGATCGATGCTGGGCGTAAAAAAAGTGGATGATCCCAGGAATTTTGGTGTGGCGGAAATGAGCGAAAATGGGCTTATCGCCAAAGTAGTGGAGAAACCGCAGATTCCCAAGTCGAACCTGGCCCTGGTAGGATTATACAAGATACGAGACACCCAGTTTCTATTTACCTGTCTCGAAAATAATATCAGGGATGGCGTGCGCAGTAAAAATGAGTACAGTTTAACAGACGCGCTGGAATGTATGATATTGCAGGGGGTTGAATTTAAGCCGTTTAAAGTACAGAACTGGTTCGATTGCGGGCGGATAGATACCTTGCTGGAAAGCAATACGATTTTGATGAAAAAGTTTGGGGGTAAAATATCGCCCGATCATGTATTTGAAAACGTGATTATTGTACCCCCTGTTAGCATTGCCCGGGGCTGTGAAATCAATAATTCCATTATTGGACCCAATGTGGCTGTTGGCGAAGATGCTAAGATCACTTATTCCATTGTGCGCGATTCCATCATTGGCTCCTTTGCCAATTTGTTCGACGTGGTTTTGCATAATTCGCTTATTGGCAGCGATACTGAAATAAAAGGCGAAACCCGTTCATTAAATATCGGCGACAATACGCAGATTGATTTGGGCTGATGTTGAGGAGGTGCCAGGTCGTAGATATCGGATATCAGGTATCGGGTATCAGGTTTTAGGTATGCCCCTCGCATGAACAATAGCTGCCAAACCTGTTTCCACCAGCCTATACCCGCCCAGGAGAACTGCTTCTAATTTCAAATCTTAAATGTCAAATTTCAAATTTCAAATCTCAAATCCCCGATGTCTTTTTCCAACCGCATAACAAATCTTTTCAACATTCAATACCCTATCATACAAGCCGGCATGGTATGGGCAAGCGGGTGGAAGCTGGCATCGGCTGTGAGCAATGCCGGGGGGTTGGGTTTAATAGGCAGTGGCAGCATGTACCCAGACGTCTTAAAAATGCATATTCAAAAATGCAGGTTAGCGACCAACCAAAGTTTCGGCGTAAATATTCCGTTGCTGTATCCGGATATTGAAAAGCACATACAAATTGTGATTGAAGAAAAAGTGAAAGTGGTTTTTACTTCCGCCGGAAATCCCAAAACATGGACTGGTTTGTTGAAGCAGCATGGCATTAAGGTAATACATGTGGTAAGCAGCAGCAAATTTGCCCAAAAGGCGGAACAGGCAGGTTGTGATGCAGTTGTGGCCGAGGGCTTTGAAGCGGGTGGGCACAACGGCCGGGAAGAAACCACAACTATGGTATTGTTACCGGCGGTTTGTAATTCTGTATCTATTCCGGTTGTTGCCGCGGGCGGTATTGCTACCGGAAGGCAGATGCTGGCCGCAATGGTAATGGGAGCGGAAGGCGTACAAATAGGAAGCCGTTTTGTGGCCAGTGAAGAGGCTTCCTCCCATATCAATTTTAAAAACGCTGTCATTCATGCAACAGAAGGTGATACGCAGTTGTCATTAAAGCAGGTGGTGCCCGTCCGTTTGCTGAAGAATGCATTTTTTGAGCAGGTGAAAGCGGCCGAAAACCGGGGCGCTGATGTAGATGAGTTGAAAGCATTGCTGGGAAAAGGCCGGGCCAAAAAGGGAATGTTTGAAGGCGACCTCGAAGAGGGGGAGCTGGAGATTGGGCAGTCAAGTGCGCTGGTCAACAACATACTGCCAGCTGCGACTATCGTTAGACAGATTTACCATGAATTTGAACAGGCGCTTGCAAATCCTCTAAAAAGAAATTAACTTAATAGCATGAAACGGAAACCTGTTATCCTTTTAATTGCTTTACTGTTCACTTTTTCCGCTGTAATGGCCGATCCACAGGATCCAGGCAAGAGAGTTGAAGAGGAGGGGGTTAACGGAATGGTAATGGATGGAGATAGCAAACCCATCAGGGACGTTAATATCACGGCCATTCTTCAATCGAAAAAAGAAAAAATGGCGTTAACGGATATGAACGGCGGGTACAGGTTTGTAATGCTTAAACCGGGAACATACAAACTGGTTTTTGAAAAAGAGGGCTATAAAAAAGTAATTAAAGAAAAGGTTCAGGTAAAAGAAAAAGCATCCCTCCAAATTAATGTAGAAATGCCTGAATTTTTACCAATTTCTGAGCGTGGCCCATCTGCCTGGCATTTTTTTGAATATTAATGCCGATGTATCCCGAACATTATGCTTTCATTTCCCAAACCAATGCACTTGCGCCTAATATAGCAGCATCGGCTTCCTTAAGTTCACTGAAAATCAGTTTCACTTTATTTTGAAAAATAGGGAGGAGGTTTTTCTCCATATGCTCCTTTGTTGGCTTAAGAATTAAGTCACCGGCTTTTGTCATGCCCCCAAATAATATAATGGCTTCCGGTGAAGAAAACATCACGAAGTTGGAAAGGGCCATTCCTAAAATCATTCCCGTATATTCATACACTTCCTTTGCTATCGGGTCGCCCTGCATGGCGCAATCGTATACAACCCTGGAGTCAATCGCATCCATTGGATAATTCCGTAGCAGGCTATCCTGCCCCTGCCTTTGTTCCAGGAACTCCCGGGCCGTGTTGGCAACGCCGGTGGCCGATGCATAACTTTCTAATGAACCACGCATGCCGGTGCCGGCGTGTAATCGCCCGTTGGGGATGATCATGGTATGCCCCAATTCACCGGCAAAACCATCATGACCGTATATTAAATGTCCATTGGCTACAATACCACTGCCCACACCTGTGCCCAGGGTAATCATGATAAAATCCTTCATTCCTTTTGCTGCCCCATACATCATTTCGCCCACCGCAGCGGCGTTGGCATCATTGGTTAACGCTGCGGGTACGCCAAATTTTTCTGTTACCATGCTGGCGATGGGTATAATACCTTTCCACACCAGGTTCGGAGCATACTCTATCGTGCCGCTGTAAAAATTACCGTTGGGTGCGCCTATTCCTATACCCTTGATGCTTTTTATTCCACCCACCTGCTGAATAGCGGGTTGAAGCGCCTCATACAATTCATCAATATAATCCTCTATTTTTACGTGCTTTCTGCTCGACACGGCGCCCCGGTACAAGGTGTCTCCACGATGGTCAACAATGCCAAAAACAGTATTCGTTCCCCCGATATCAATGCCAATTGCATACTCCTGGTTCATAAAAAAATAAATTATTGAAAACGGATATTTGTGATTTTAGTGTGTAAAATAATTAATGTCCACCCCCTCCATCCAGGGCACTGTAATCAATACCCTGCGATTTTAGAACGGATTTTACCCGGAAAGCATAAAATGCAAGATAAACAAAACATAAAACCGCTATCCAATAAGATTGGTGTATTCCCACGGCGGGGATATCGGCTAATTTGCCCTGGAGCGGAGGAATAATTGCCCCTCCCAGTATCATCATAATTAAAAAAGCGGAGCCCTGTGCAGTGTATCTTCCTAACCCCGCGGTAGCTAATGAAAATATACTGGGCCACATGATGGAGCAGAACAAGCCGCCACTCAAAAAAGCATAAGTGGCTACTTTGCCCGTGGCAAATAAACCAATAAGCATCGCAATTACACCAAGTCCCCCAAATATCATAAGCGTCTCACTAGGTTTTTCTTTGCCTAAAAAGAAGCCGGCTATCTGGAAAACGATAACACCCGCATACGCATACAGCGGTGTGAAATCATTTCCGGCAATAAGGTTGGCAGCAATCACCACTCCAAAAGCAACATAGGGTACCAGTATCCATAATATAGTACGTGTTGATCGGGTGGGATTAAAAACAGTAATGGCTCCCGTCCACCTGCCAATCATCATGCTGCCCCAATACAGCGAGATAAAAGGGGCAAGGTCTTTTTCGTGGTATCCGCCAAACGACGGTTGTTTTAATAACTCGCCAAAATTGCTTTGAATGGTTACTTCAACGCCAACGTATAGAAAAATGGCTAACATCCCCAACACCAATTGGGGATATTTCATGGCACCCCAGCCTGCAGGTTTTTTTTGTGCATTGGCATTAGCAGCAAAAAAACTTACAATCATAAAAACCAATCCTGCAACCAACAGCCACATATTGCGTAAGCTTACTTCACTGCTTAGTTTTTCATTTACTGCCAGTCCGCGGTAACTGGCGAAAATAATTCCGAAGATCACCACCATCACGATGGTAATAACAACCAGGAGCCAAATCGCTTTTGGGGCATGCTCAAAACTATCCTCCTCTTTTACGTTCGGCAACTTTTTGCTGGTGGTGAACAGTAATGCAGAAAGCAGAAATAATCCACCAACAGCTATGTACAGCCAGTTCATAGAACTGATGGATGCATTTTCAATATCTATTTCGCTCACAGAAGCATGGCCAAACAAGGCCAGCGCCACGGCGATGGGACCAATCGTAGTTCCAAACGAATTTACCCCACCTGCTAAATTCAAACGATGAGATCCTGTGGAAGGGTCACCTAAGGCAATGGCAAAAGGGTTAGCAGAAGTTTGTTGAAGTGAGAACCCCAAACCAATTATAAATAAGGAAATCAATACCCCGGCAAAACCACCGAAATTAAAAGAGATCAACATCAGCACTGCACCCACTACACTGGTTAACAAACCGTAAATAATACCGGTTTTCATTCCCCAATGATTCATGATGTCTTTATTTTTTACTGCCGAGGCTACGAATAAACCCAACGCACCAATATAATAAGCGCCATAAAATGCAAAGTCGATCAACTGGCTCTGAAATTGGTCGAGCTGAAAATAATGTTTGCAAAAAGGAATAAAAATACCATTACCGGCAGCAATAAACCCCCAAAAAAAGAATACGATTACAAGTGTACTTAATGCGCTGGTGTTGGTGGGTTTCCTGGTTTGACTCATTTTTTTACGTTAAAGTGGTAAATATAATGAACAGGCGGTGAAATTAAATCATAACAATCGTTTGCAGCAAAAAAAATAGCAGATGAGCGGCTATTACCAAATATGTTTGTTAAGTTCGGGAAATTTTATATGAATATGTCTACAGCAACTACGCTTCCTCCAGTGTCGAAAACCGTAATATCCCCTTTATTAATAATAGGCGCCCTGTTTTTCATTTTTGGATTTGTTACCTGGGCTAACAGCACGCTTATCCCTTACCTCGGCATTGCATGTGAATTAACAACCTCCGAGTCGGTGCTTGTAACATTTGCTTTTTATATTTCATATGCTGTAATGGCTTTCCCGTCGTCGTGGGTGCTTAAAAAAACGGGGTTTAAGAACGGGATGGTATTTGGATTGTTGGTCATGGCCGCAGGTGCGTTACTATTTATACCCGCGGCAAACAGCCGTACCTATAGTGTTTTTCTTATTGCTTTGTTTGTTATCGGTACAGGGTTAGCATTGTTGCAAACGGCGTCTAATCCATATGTTACCATATTGGGTCCCATCGAAAGTGCTGCAAAGCGTATCAGTATAATGGGTATCTGCAACAAAACAGCCGGTGCGCTGGCACCATTGATTTTGGGCGCTATAGTATTGGCAAACTCATCAGAGTTGGAAGCCAAATTGCTTAACATGGACGCGGCGCAAAAAGCGGCAGAACTGGATATGTTGGCTTCACGGGTTATTATGCCTTACATTGTTATTGCCAGTGTGCTGGTATTGCTGGCAGTATCTATTTATTTCGCTCATTTGCCGGAAGTAACAGCAGAGGGTGAGGACAGTAAAGAAACATCATCATCATTTGTAAACAGGGAAAGTGTTTTCAAGTATCCCTATCTCTGGCTTGGATTCATTTCGCTCTTTTTGTATGTGGGAGTAGAGGTTATGGCAGGCGATATTATACAGGTGTATGGTAAGTCTATAGGTATAGAACTCGACATCGCCAAGCATTTTACCACTTACACGATGATCGGCATGCTGGTGGGTTATATTATTGGCATTATCACTATACCGAAATACATTTCGCAAAATGCATTCCTGAAAATATCTGCAGCCCTTGGTGTTCTTTTTACTTTGGGGGCTATTTTTACTTCTGGCTACACTTCTGTTTTCTTTATTGCTATACTTGGTCTTGCCAATGCGTTAATTTGGCCTGCCATTTGGCCACTAGCTATTGGCGGGCTTGGAAAATTTACAAAAACCGGGTCGGCTCTTTTGATAGTAGGTATTGCAGGTGGGGCCGTACTACCCAGGATATGGGCTTCTTTAGGAGAGCGCATTGGTTTACAACAGGCCTTCTGGATTATGGTGCCCTGTTATTTGTTTATTTATTATTTTGCTACAGCAGGACACAAGGTAGGTAAGGCGGTAAAGGGATAGTTCTATTTTTCATACAAATGGTTGTGATTAGCTGAAAAAAATTTACTCCAATAGCGGGGCGTTTTGATCGTCGTGTAGCGGGAAAAGCAGCGTGTCTATATAATCGCATTATAATCGCTGTAGTGCCGACTAACTGAATAGCCCGCTATCGACGTACCGGCTCTTATTTTGGAGTGGAACCAGGAACCCTGTCATTAATGTTGACTGAACCCTATGAGTGCAGTTTCTCTTACCTGATGAAGATGTAAGTGTTTTTTTTGCATCAATTTCGGTATATGAAAAAGTCTTTGGTCAAACTGGGCACCTGCTTTTTAATTGTGTTATTCTTCTCCTGCGACGAGAAAAAATCGATTCCTTCAAGAAGTGCCATTAATGCAATCAACCTGAAAAGAGGTGAACTCATTTCCTGCGGGCCATCAGGAAGCCAATTTGGCATGGTTGAGTTTGAATTTTCAGGAAGTCAAAATGTAAAAAAGGATTTTAACCTTGCCATCGCATTATTACATTCAT
>DASUFG010000492.1:0-4426 GCA_036274715.1 Agriterribacter sp. | reverse complement strand
TGCTGAAATAACCTTCTTCCATTAAATTGCAGTTTATCGCAGATATCCTCTTGTACCGTTTTGGTTGCCGACGCGGTGAGTGCCAGGATAGGTACATTTGGTTTTTCTTCACGAATGGTGGCGATATTGAGGTAAGCAGGACGAAAATCGTATCCCCATTGCGAAATACAATGTGCTTCATCTACTGCAACCAGGTTAAGCGGCAAGGCCGGTAGGTATTCCTTAAAGAGATTGGTCTCTAATCTTTCCGGCGATAGATACAGGAACTTATAATTTCCATACAGCGCGTTATCCAATGTTTTTTTTACTTCCTGGAATGTCATTCCGGAATGAAGGCTAAGTGCTAATATGCCTTTTGATTTTAGTGCCTCCACCTGGTCTTTCATTAATGCAATTAACGGTGTTACTACTAAGCAAATGCCCGATGAAGCGAGGGCCGGCACCTGGAAGCAGATGGATTTTCCGCCACCTGTAGGCATAATAGCTAAAGTATCATGCCCGCTGAGTACAGATTCGATGATATCCTGCTGCAACGGGCGGAAACTGCTGTATCCCCAATTAGATTGTAATATGGAATGGATGTTGGACAAAAAAACAAATATGAAAGGCAAATATCAGTTAAAGCGGCAAGTTTTGAAATCCGAAATCCGAAGAAAAGAACCGAAATACAAATAACAAGAACCCAATAAATTCTGAAAATCGAAGTGTTAATTCCGAAATCCGAATGGGAAACATCAAATTTCAAATCCGGAATGGTTTATACTACTTTCTTTACGAACAGCCTTCCGGAATTAATGCCCAGCACCACATCACTCAGTCCCATCGCTAAGGCAGCAAACATAGGGTTGAGAAAACCAAATGCTGCGATGGGAATTGCTATTATATTGTAAAAAAATGCCCAAAACAGGTTTTGTTTGATCGTTAAAAAAGTATGTTTGCCCAAGCCTAATGATAGCGGCAAGTTTTTTAAGCCATGATTCATTAACACCACATCAGCAGTTTGCATGGCAATCTGCGAGGCATCGCTTAAGGAAATACCGATAGTAGCTTTGGCCAGCGCTGGTGCATCATTTATACCATCTCCTACCATGGCTGTTGGCGCTTGTTTGGTAAGCGATTCAACAGTGGTTAATTTTTGTTCCGGCGTTTGTTCTGCCATCACTTCATCAATACCCAGTGTTGCGGCGAGCCGCTGGCATTTGGCTAAACTATCGCCGCTAAGAAGGTAAGTGGTAATTTTCTTTTTGTGCAGGTAGTCTACGACCGTTTTGGCTTCCGGCCGTATATCGTCCTTTACATCTATCCATCCCAGCAGTTCATTGTTTTTGATGAGATATATATTATGCGTGTCGTCTGTGGTAAGCGCGGACGCCATTTTGAAGGAACCCGCCAGGTATTCATCGCCTTCTTTGCTGGTTGCCTTGATTCCGAATCCCTTTATTTCTTCAATATTTTTCCACCGGATATCATTCTTCGTTTTCCATGCCGAGGTAATACTTTTAGCAATGGGATGGTTAGAATATTTTTCAAGTGAAAAAGCAATCCTTTTTAATTCTTCTTCTCCAACAGCATCATTAAGTGATTTAAATTGATCAATAGTCAGCTCGCCGGTAGTTAGTGTTCCCGTTTTGTCAAACACCACCTGTTGAATATCTTTAAACAGTTCCAGGCTTTTCGCATTGCGAAATAACACACCATTGCGGGCAGCACGCCCTAATCCAACCGCAACAGCAGCCGGGGTGGCCAGCCCCAATGCGCAGGGACATGATATAACCAGCACTGCAATGCTCCGCATTAAAGAAGTGGTAAAATTGCCCAACACAAAATAGTTGATCACAAAAGTGAGTACGGAAATAGCAATTACGGTAGGTACAAATACGGCACTGATCCGGTCTGCCATTTGCTGTACAGGAGGTTTTTCGTGTTGTGCCTGTTTTACCAGGTTTACGATATTGGCCAGTGCTGAGTTATCCGAAGCAGCTGTTACCTGCGCTTTTACAGTTCCGTCAACGACCAGGCTTCCGCCAATCAGCAGGTCTTTCGCGTTTTTTTCACGTGGTAAGCTTTCGCCTGTAATGATCGATTCGTTTACACTGGCTGTACCCCATAAAATTTTGGAATCTGCAGGTACCTGTTCACCATTTTTAATCAGTATAAGGTCGCCGGAGCGCAGGTCTGCATTGTCAACCGGCATGATTACTTCATTGTGATCTTCATCAAAAGCAATCATATTAGCCATGGTTTTTTGCGACTTCACCAAACCCTTCAGCGCCTTTTGTGTAGATTGGATGGACGCGCTTTCCAAATAATTGCCAAAAAATACCAGGGTGATGATAGTGGCGGCAGTTTCATAAAAAAGGTAGTCTTCGCCCAATCCAAGCAATGTTCCGCTAAGGCTGTAAATGAAAGCGGCGGTTGCTCCAACAGCAATTAAAACGTTCATATTGGGAATACCGTTTCGCAGACTTTTAACAGCGCTTTTTCCAAAATGCGACATCCCGGTTATGTACACCGGAAGACACAGGGCTAACTGTATCCATGGGTTCATCAGCCAATGCCAGCCCAGCCAGCCATGCACCATATGTAAAAGCAACACCAGGGTAAAAGGTAAACAAATCAGCACATATCTTAAGTGCATATTGATGCCCCTGGAGGGCGTTGCTGTTGCGCGCGATTCTATATTGCCGGCTACATGGTAGCCCAATCCTTCTATTCCCTTTCGTATTTCCAGCGCAGAGGGTCCACCGTTTAACGCAAACGCCACATCGCCATCTACAAAATTCACCTTAACGTCCTTAAGCCCTTCCTTTTCCAGGTAGCGGCGGATGGTAAGAGCACAATTAGTGCAATCCATTCCTTCAACTTTCCATCTTATATTTTCCATATTGCAAAATTATGGAGCGTTCAAAAGATGAATGGCGGTAACTGCTGATATCTTTGCAACAGCGTATCAGTAAACTGTTAAAATGGTAAATATCTTTGCAACCAGGTAGCAGCATTTGCAGGCATCAGTGAGTTTAATTTTATTTTTTCTGTAGTATCCCACATCATCTTTTAGCTCTATTGTTGGTATGTATAGGCCATGTAGAACTATTTTAGCGTTTGCGCTTTGTGGTATTTTTTTGATGGCTTCCTGTTCAAATAAAAAAACAAAAGCGTCAATGCCGTTTACCGAAATCCAGCTCACACATAACACAAAGGGACATTTTTTAAATTCCACACAGGTTTTTTCTCCCGATGATGAATGGATTGTGTACGACACCCGTAACAGCGATGGCGGTACTGGTGTTACCGGCAGCATTGAAATGGTGAATACAGAAACAGGAGAAATAAAACCATTATACCAAACCCAGAATCAAACTGAATATGGCCCGGGAGTAGGCGCCGCTACCTTTTCGCCGATTGATCAAACCGTTTTATTCATTCATGGCATTCGTAATGCCAATGCAAAAATGCCCTATGGTTTCGGCCGCCGTACCGGTGTAGGTATACATACAGATCAGCCCTTTCGACCACTATTTTTTGATGCCCGCTATATAACACCACCATTTACGCCGGGGGCCTTACGGGGTGGCACACATGCACATACCTGGAGTGGAGATGGTCAGTGGATTAGCTTTACCTATAACGACTACGTTATGGAGCAATTGGGTAAAACAGATACCGCAGTTAAAGATTTAAGAACTATTGCCGTTATGTTTCCTCAAAAGGTAATGGTACCAGGCGATACTTCTATGGAAAATAACGATGGAGAATATTTTGCTGCGGTGGTGGCTAAGGTTACCGAAAGTCCGGCACCGGGAACCGACGAAATTGATAAAGCATTTGATGAAGGCTGGATTGGAAAAAACGGCTATCAAAAAGCAGATAGTAGCTGGCAGCATCGTGCCGTTGCATTCCAGGGAAATGTGCGCAATGCAAAAAACGAAACCATTGCCGAAGTTTTTGTGGCAGATATTCCGGATGATATTACGAAAGCTATACCGGGTAGCCCTTTAGAGGGAACCTCCACGAGCAGGCCAAATCCACCGCAAGGTGCTGTGCAAAGAAGAATTACGCATACCGAAAAAGGAGTGCAGGGTCCCAGGCATTGGTTGCGTACCACTTCCGACGGGAAAATGATTCTCTTTATGGCTAATGACGATAAAGGTGTTGCACAGGTATATGCGGTGTCGCCCAACGGAGGTGCAATAACCCAGGTTACCTATAACGATTTTCCGGTTCAGGGGCCGATTAACATCAGTCCTGATAATTCATATGTGTCCTATATCGCCGATAATAGTGTTTTCATTACCGATTTGCAGACGCATGTTTCTGAGCGCCTGACACCCCGCAGCGCTGATGAAGATGCGCCGATAGGCGCCGCTATATGGTCGAACGATGGAAAAATAATGGCATACAATCGCCTGGTAAGAAAGGAAGGAAA
>DASUFG010000491.1:0-5482 GCA_036274715.1 Agriterribacter sp. | reverse complement strand
ATGGATATGTACGATGCACATTAAAGATATTTGTCGCCTTTGGTTATTTTTATTTGCGAAACATATTCCTTTATTTCCTGTTCTTTATCGCGCTTGCAAATCAGCAGCACATCTCCTGTATCAATCACAATGTAATTTTCTAATCCTTCCAACACCACCAATTTATCTTTTTTGGTGTGGATAATGTTATTGGAAGCATCGAAGAGCAGAATGCTTGTTGCAGAAACAGCATTATTGTTCGCATCTTTTTCCATATTATCGTAAGCCGAATTCCAGGTGCCGAGGTCGCTCCACCCAAAACTGGATGGGATAAGATATACATTGTCCGCTTTTTCCATAATGCCGTAGTCAAGAGAAATGTTGGTGCATTGCGGGTAAATTCTTGCAATGGCTTTTTTTTCTGAAGGGGTATTCAATACATTTTCTTCTGCGCTGAATAAGTCATGAATTTCGGGAAGGTATTTTTCAAATGCCTGGATGATATTTTTTATTTTCCACACAAAAATGCCGGCATTCCACAAAAAATCGCCACTCGCTAAAAATGTTGAGGCAATTTCCAGGCTGGGCTTTTCGGTAAAGGTTTTGACTTTGTACACATTATCACTTACTTCATATTGTTCAATTTGAATATAGCCATAGCCGGTATTGGGGTGGGTTGGCTTTATGCCCAAAGTAAGCAAAGCATTATTCTGACGTACAAAATTCAATGCCTCAAAGCAAACCTTTTTAAAAGCGATATGTTCCAGTACCAAATGGTCGGCAGGGGCGCAAATGAGGCAGCCATTAGGATTAATGCGTTTTAGTTTATAAGCAATATATGCGATGCAGGGAGCCGTATTTTTGCGTGATGGTTCTCCCAATATATTCTCAGGAAGCAGGGAGGGCAATTGCTTTTTTACAATAGGAACATATTCCTCGGAGGTAATAACAAATATATTTTCCGCGGGAATAAAATCTGCGAAGCGATCAAATGTTTGCTGGATCAATGTTTTTCCGGTGTTCAGAATGTCGAGGAATTGTTTGGGGTAGGCCACCCTGCTCATCGGCCAAAAGCGGCTGCCTATTCCTCCCGCCATAATAGCTACATAGTGGTTTTTATTCATTTTTTTTCCCGGGATATTAAATCGTAATGAATGTGGTTATCCTGTTCGTTAAATAATTCCCTCCCGTATAAGGTCATGCAAATGTAATATCCCAGCATAATGTCCCTCACGGGTGACCAGCAGCTGGCTTACGTTATTTTTTCTCATGGTATCCAAAGCCGTTACCGCCAGCTCTTCTTCTTCTATGCATTTGGGGTTTTTGCTCATGATATCTTCAGCTACAATATGCGATAGATTTTCTTCTTTTTGCAACATACGCCGCAAATCTCCATCCGTAACAATTCCGGCAATCACCCCGTCTTTAATTACCGCGGTAGCGCCCATCCTGTTCTGTGTAATAGCTACAATCACTTCCTTCAGGCTACTGTTTTTTTCAACCTGCGGCCTTGCATTTTTCATAAAAAGATCGCTCACTTTTAAAAATAACCGTTTCCCCAGCATGCCACCCGGGTGAAATTTAGCAAAATCATCGCTGGTAAAGCCATTATTTTCGATCAGGCACACGGCAAGCGCATCGCCCATTGCCAGTTGGGCCGTAGTGCTTGTAGTAGGCGCCAGGTTATTAGGGCAAGCCTCCTGTTGTACCGTGGTATTTAAAATATAATCGGCGTTTAGGGCCAAAAAGGAATCGAGATTTCCTGTCATGGCTATAATAAGGTTGCCAAAATTTTTTATTAAGGGCAGCAGTACTTTAATTTCAGGGCTTTCGCCACTCTTGCTGATGATTAATATAATATCATCCTGCTGTATCAAACCCAGGTCGCCATGAATGGCATCTGCAGCATGCAAAAAAGAAGCCTGGGTGCCTGTTGAATTAAGCGTGGCTACAATTTTCTGTGCGATTACAGCGCTCTTACCAATACCACTGATCACCACTTTACCTTTGCAGTCCGATATTTTCTTTACGATCGCTTCAAACTGATCATCAATGAACTGCGCCAATTGTTCAACGGCTTGCGACTCAAGTAAAATCGTTCGCTTGGCAATTGCCTGGATATCGGTTGCTTTCATATGTAATTTCCACAAACCTAATTTAAAAATACTGCTTAACAAAACAGCCGGCCATTATGGCGACCGCCCTTGTAATTGTGCATTAAAAAGCAATCAAATGCTTTTTAATCTCAGCCATAATGCATAACTTATGGAATATATAGTATTCATACTTAATGACAGGAAGGAGCACATATTAACTTTCCTGATAGTGCTTAATGTAGTAACTTCGCTCACTTTTTTCAAACACATGATATAGACCATGTAAGAGGAGAAGGAAAACAGACAGACACATGCCAACAGCAACAAAAAAACCGGCCGCTAAAGCGGTACCTCCCGCAAAAAGCAATAAGGGAACCAGCAAATCCAAAACCACTTCCCAGGGTACAGACCTAAAAGCCGCGCTGCAGGAACATTTTGGTTTTAATGTATTTAAAGGTAACCAGGAACCCATCATTAAAAGCCTGCTTGCCGGTAACGACACTTTTGTAATAAAACCAACCGGTGGTGGTAAAAGTTTGTGCTATCAACTTCCGGCTATTATAAGCCCGGGTTGTGCCATTATTGTTTCGCCGCTTATTGCATTAATGAAAAACCAGGTTGACCTGGTGCGTGGCTATAGCAGCAAAGATAATGTGGCCCACTTCTTAAATTCCACTTTAAATAAAAAGGAAATAAAAGAAGTGCATGATGACCTGTTAAGCGGGCATACCAAATTGTTATATGTTGCACCGGAAACGCTTACCAAACAGGAAAACCTTGATTTTTTCAGGGACCTCGAAATTTCATTTTTTGCCGTAGACGAAGCGCATTGTATTTCCGAGTGGGGACATGATTTTCGGCCGGAATACCGACGGCTTCGCGAGATGATGACGGAGATCAATGCCAACATACCCGTGATTGCGCTTACTGCAACGGCAACTCCTAAGGTGCAAAGCGATATTGTTAAGAACCTGGGGTTGAAGCAACCTAAAATATTTATTTCGTCATTTAACCGCGACAATCTCTACTATGAAGTGCAACCTAAAATAAGCAAGGATCAAACCATTAAAAACATGGTTCGGTTTATTGTGAATATGAAAGGGAAAAGCGGGATTATTTACACGCTTAATCGAAAAACTACTGAAGAACTTGCGGATATCCTGGTAGCCAATGGCATTAAAGCGGTGGCCTACCATGCCGGTTTCGACAGCAAATTACGGGCTTCGAGGCAGGACCTTTTTATGAACGAAGATGTGCAGGTAATTGTGGCTACCATCGCTTTTGGAATGGGCATTGATAAACCCGACATCCGCTTTGTGATTCATTACAACATTCCAAAATCGATCGAAAATTACTACCAGGAAACCGGTCGTGCCGGCCGCGATGGGTTGGAAGGCAAGTGCATCTTATATTATTCACATAAGGATGTTGCCAAACTGGAGCATCTTATGCGCGATAAGCCCTTGAGCGAAAGAGAAGTAGGTGCACAGCTCATTAACGAAACGGTAGCTTTTGCCGAAACAGGTGTTTGTCGCCGCAAAGTATTGATGAACTATTTTGGGGAAGATTATGTTGATGAGAATTGCGGAAGTTGCGATAATTGTTTACATCCCAAAGAAAGGGTAGAAGCTAAAGACGATGCGGTTAAAGTAATGAAAGTGATAAAAAAATTAGAGGAACGCTTTACTACAACCTATGTAGTGAACATTCTTATCGGCCACCTTACGCCACAAATTAATATGTACCGGCATGGTGGTATCAGCGAATTTGCGATAGGAAATGATCAGCCCGCTCATTACTGGAATTCCTTGATGCGGCAAATGCTACTGGAAGGATTGCTGGAAAAAGATATTGAAGAATATGGCGTACTTAAGTTAAGTCCCAAGGGCGAAAAGTTCCTTAAAAAGCCAACGTCCTTCAAAATTGTGATGAACAATTTATTTGAAGATGCCAATGAAGATGATGATGAAGGCGCAGACCAGGCGCCGGTAAGCAGTACGGATGATAAGTTGTTTGAAATGCTGAAAGAACTGCGGCAAAAGGAGGCCAAGAAGAAAGGGTTGCCGCCGTTCGTTATTTTCCTCGAAACTTCGCTGCAGGATATGGCTACGCTGTACCCTACCACTACCACTGAACTGGAAAAATGCCAGGGGGTAAGTAAAGGAAAGTCCATTCGTTATGGCAAACCCTTCGTGGAACTCATTGCCCGGTACGTAGAAGAGAATAAAATTGAACGCCCAGACGATTTTGTGATGAAGAGCGTAGTGAACAAAAGCGGGCTTAAGGTATATATCATACAACAAACAGATAAAAAAATTCCGCTGGAAACCATTGCTAAAAACAAGGATATCCGTTTAGATGCCCTTTTGGAAGAGATGGAAACCATTGCCGCCAGCGGAACCAAGCTCAACCTCAATTATGCCATCAGCGAAATGGTAGACGAGTACGACCAGGAAGATATACTGGAGTATTTTAAAAGTTGCGAAACCTCGTCGTTGCAGATTGCCCAGCAGGAGCTCAGCGAAGGCAATTTCACCTGGGAACAACTAAAGTTGATGCGTATTAAGTTTTTAAATGAATACGGGATGTAGGGGTGATGAATGTGGAAATGGAAAGGTGAAAATGGAAGTTTTGGACTTTATTTTTCGCTGTTAAACCGGAAACACCTATTTTTGCTGCCCCAAAAGGGAAACAGGATGGTGCGGTAGCTCAGTTCGTAGAAATCAAGGAGAGGAACGAGCCGTAGATTTCAAGATCCCGATGATTCCGATGGAATCGAAAGATATCGGGACGGTAGTAAAATAAAGATGGTGCGGTAGCTCAGTCGGTAGAGCAAAGGACTGAAAATCCTTGTGTCGCCGGTTCGATCCCGGCCCACACCACTCAGAAAATGAAGCAGCTAGAAAGTGAATTTCTGGCTGCTTTTTTTATTGGTCGAGTTGGAATTAATCGTATCATATAGAATGATTTTCTTTTGCGGATGCGTAAATCTTATTTTTCCTTCATCCCTCAATATTTGGAATGTTGATTTTGCCTTGATATTGAGAAGCCGCATGGCTTCATCATTGCCGACCCATTTATTTATAATTATCGGTGATTGTATTTTTCTTTTCAGCCAGGCGCTGGACCACCTCATCTATCAGGGCATAAAAAGCTTCGGTTTGAAGGCAGATGACTTTCATGAAATCAAATTTATGCAAATCGGCCCATAAGGATTTGCTATTTTTTCCAGACTTCTTTCCACGCTTTGAATTCAGAGGGCCTGATCCAATACCGCGCAAAATTTCCCTCATGGAGGGATATTAATTCCGTCTCCACTGCGTCTATGAATTTTGAACGGTCTTCATTGGGAAGCTTTGCGGATTCTATCGCAATTTTCGCAGATGCAATCTCCCGCGAAAGCTGAT
>DASUFG010000490.1:0-2427 GCA_036274715.1 Agriterribacter sp. | reverse complement strand
ATGGCAAAAAGGCGCTGGGGGGTAAACTGCATATAGCCGGCCTGAAGAAAGATTTGCATATATTAATTATTTGCCCAAAGCTAGGAGTAGCGCCTGCATCTCTGGCAGCAAATAGACCAAAGCAGGAAATGTTGCGACAATTCCTGAAAATCCGGCTTCATTCCGAGGCGTATTTATAACCAGTTCATGATCTTTTATTATAAGTTTGGTATTACATTATAGAAATCCGAAACACTCAACCTGCCCGGAATGATGAAGATAGTTCAATACAGGTATTTTAATTTTATGCTGCATGCACTGGTATGGAGTATTGTTCTGTTTTTTCCTTACCTGGTATCAGATGCCGGTAACCAATATAAGCTAGGTCCGCTACCTGGATTCTACTTTACATTTTCGGGCGTGGTTCATATGATCATTTTTTATTTGAATGCCCTGCTTCTGTATCCGAAACTTCTGAACAGATATTACTGGTGGTTATATGTTATCTCTGTTATAGGACTTCTTCTTGGCTCATACTGGTTGAAATTCCTTTTGGTCATATGGTGGTTTCCGGGAGATCTGCAGGAAATAAAATCACATATGCTCTTCCCATCTCTCGTGGCATTCATTGTAAGTGTTTTCTATAGTATAGCCGTTGAAAGGATCAACGCAGAAAAACTGCAAAAAGAAAAGGAGGCGATGCAATTAGGTATGGAACTTAAATTCTTACGTTCGCAGGTAAGCCCGCATTTCCTGTTTAATATTCTGACAAACCTGGTGTCCCTGGCAAGGAAAAAATCAGACCATCTCGAATCTTCCCTTTTGAAACTTTCCGGGTTAATGCGCTACATGCTTTACGAGACCGGAAAAAAAAATATTTCCCTGCTACAGGAAGTAGAATACCTTGACAGCTATATTTCGCTTCAGAAATTAAGGCTTGAACAAGATGTAGAAATTGCGTTTAACAGGGAATTGCCAACCGGAGCATCAAACTATGCGATTGAACCGATGCTCCTGATCCCTTTTGTGGAGAACGCATTCAAGCACGGGACAGGCTACCTGGATGGGCCAGTAATTGATATTAACCTGGCAGCCAGGGATGGAGTGCTTGTTTTCGAGGTAAAGAATAAATTTGACTGCGAAGAAAACACCGGCAATGAAGGAAGTCCGGGAATAGGGCTGAGTAATGTCCGGTCGAGATTATCGTTGCTTTACCCAGGCCGTCATGACCTTGTGATACATTCTGACAAAAACCTGTTCACTATCCGTTTAACACTGAAACTATTATGACGATGCGTTGTATTATAGTGGATGATGAGCCGCTGATACGCGAATTACTGGAAGATAATTTGCGGCAGGTGCCCTTCTTAGCATTGGTTAAGTCATGTAAAAGTGCCCATGAAGCATTAGAAATCCTGCAGGAAGAGCGTATTGATCTTATCTTCCTGGATATCCGGATGCCCCGGCTTAATGGACTGCAGTTTCTTCAATCCCTCGGGCAGCCACCGCTTGTGATCGTAATTACGGCTTATGAACAATATGCGGTAGATGGTTTTAATCTTCAGGTAGCAGATTATATAGTAAAACCTTTCAGTTTTGACAGATTCCTGAAAGCATGTAACCGTGCTGCCGGATTGTTCCGGATGAAGAACACCGCCGTGTCTTCTGAACCTTTAAAAACAAATGATTTCTTTGTAAATGTTGAATATACGCAGGTAAAGGTTGTAGTTGCCGATATTGAATACATAGAAAGTTTTAAAGATTACATTAAAATACATCTTTCTTCAGGGACAACTCCCATTATGACAAGAATGTCATTAAAATCGATTGAAGCAAAATTACCTTTGGGCGCGTTTATACGCACGCACAAATCCTTCCTTGTAGCCGTATCCAGGATCACGATGATCAAGCGTGACTTTGTTTGCATCGGAAATGTTGAGATCCCGGTGAGTGATACATTCAAGGGAAATATTGACAGGTTGCTGGATACTCATTGAGAGTTCCACTAAATGGCCTTTGTGTTCCCTATTACTGTCTTTATTTGATGATTCTTTTGAAATCTTGCCGACCCGATAATATACTTTAGAAGCAAGATAATAAAGTCTCACCCAATAACTCCCGAACCCTTTAAATTTGACTGCTAACCCCTTTTCGTTTAAGTTTTCATATATGGAAAAAAAGACTATTAAAGCAGGTTTTCTCGGGACAGGATTTGCTGCACGGTTTCATTTCGATGCAGTATTACGGTTATCTGGCGCCGGAGTTGAAGCGGTTGGCGCCTTTTCCCGGACGAAAGAAAAGTTGCTGGAGTTTACCCAGGCCAGACATATAAAAGCTTATGATAGTGCTGAAGCATTGATAAATGATTGTGATGTTATACATATCACCACGCCGCCCATTACTCATGAACCTTTCATCGTTGCTGCGCTGAAGCAAAATAAATACGTG
>DASUFG010000489.1:0-8223 GCA_036274715.1 Agriterribacter sp. | reverse complement strand
TAAGGCTAAAGTAAAAGTCAGGGGACAACGAATTTTGTTAATACAGAAAAACTGCAGTCAAATTAAAAATCAAATCTTTGGAGAAAAGGGCAAAAATATGAAACAGGAATATACCATCACCGTGTACACAGAAAATCATATTGGTTTGTTGAACCGCATAGCCATTATATTTTCACGGCGTAAAATTAATATCGAAAGTTTAAACACTTCTCCTTCTGAAGTGGAAGGCATCCATCGTTTTACCATTGTAATCCATGAAGTGGAAGAAGTGGTGAAAAAACTAATCCGGCAGATAGAAAAGCAGGTGGAAGTGTTGAAGGCCTACTACAATAACAATGATGAAATAGTGTGGCAGGAATTGGCTTTGTATAAAGTATCTACCGATAAAGTAATTGAAGATGTAAAGGTAGAAAGGCTGTTGCGCGAATATGGAGCCAGGGCAGTGGTAATCCGGAAAGACTATACGGTTTTTGAAACTTCCGGTCACCGCGAAGAAATTAATAACCTGATCGCCGTGCTTGGTCCATTGGGGCTGATAGAATTTGTACGTAGTGCGAGGGTTGCTATTATTAATGATAGCAAAGGGTTTCACGCAAAACTCACCGAGTTTGAAGAAACAAAACCCGGTGATGAGATCGTAGAGAATGAATTTCTGGATAAGCAGGATGAGGTATTTTCAATGTAATTTTTATGAATACACAGCTTGATATTATACATGTTACCAGGCAAAATTTTGTGAACCTGGTCGATCGTTTATCCGCTGATGAGCTCAATGAAATCCCCGGTGGTTTTAATAATAATATCGCCTGGAATTTCGGGCACATCATCGTGAGTCAGCAAAATCTTTGCTACCTCAGGGCTGGCATTTCCCCTTTAATTGATCAGTCCTTCATCAAAAAGTACCAAAAAGGCACCCGACCTGAAACTTTTATCAGCAGTGACGAAATAGCGGTGTTGAAAACATATTTGTTTTCATTACTAGAAGATTTGCGAAATGATGTGGCTGACAACAAGTTCGAAAATTACCAGGCTTTTACCACGCACTTTGGCGTACAACTTAACAGTATAGAGGATGCGATATCATTCGTTGCTACGCATGAAGCCCTGCACCTGGGGTATTCCATGGCAATAGCAAAAACTTTTTCAATAGAGAACCAACTTTCAAATTTTCAAAACATCAAATTTTCAAATTAACAACATGGCAAAATTAAATTTCGGCGGTGTGGAAGAAAACGTGGTCACACGCGAAGAATTTCCACTAAGCAAAGCCCAGGAAGTATTAAAAAATGAAACGATTGCTGTTATCGGCTATGGCGTTCAGGGGCCTGGTCAGGCGTTAAACCAGCGCGACAATGGCATCAATGTTATTGTTGGGCAACGTAAAAATTCAAAAACATGGGATAAGGCAATAAAAGACGGTTTTGTACCCGGCGAATCTTTGTTCGAGATTGAAGAAGCTTTAGAACGCGGAACCATTATTTGTTACTTGCTTAGCGATGCGGCCCAAATAGAATTATGGCCAACGGTAAAAAAACACCTTACCCCCGGAAAAGCTTTATATTTCTCTCACGGTTTCGGTATCACCTTTAACGAGCAAACAGGCATTGTACCACCCAAAGATGTGGATGTGTTTTTAGTGGCTCCCAAAGGTTCCGGCACTTCACTACGCCGCATGTTTCTGCAGGGCCGTGGTTTAAACAGCAGCTATGCCATATTCCAGGATGCTACCGGTAAGGCGAAGGATAGAGTGGTGGCACTCGGCATTGCCGTGGGCAGCGGGTATTTGTTTGAAACCGATTTTAAAAAAGAAGTGTTCAGTGACCTCACCGGAGAGCGGGGAACTTTGATGGGTGCTATACAGGGTATTTTTGCTGCGCAATACCAGGTGCTGCGCGATAAAGGACATACTCCATCCGAAGCTTTCAATGAAACAGTAGAGGAACTCACCCAGTCGCTTATGCCATTGGTTGCTGAAAATGGAATGGATTGGATGTATGCCAACTGCTCTACTACAGCTCAGCGCGGCGCGCTGGATTGGTGGAAAAAATTCCGCGATGCAACGGCACCTGTGTTCAAAGAATTGTATGAAAGTGTTGCAACGGGAAAGGAATCCCAGCGGTCAATTGACAGTAACAGTAAAGCTGATTACAGGGAAAAACTGGAGGAAGAATTAAAAGAGCTCAGGGAAAGCGAATTGTGGCAGGCGGGTAAAACAGTAAGGAGTTTAAGACCCGAAAATCAGAAATAAGAACGCAATGTTTATTGCATGATGAATGAGGAGTTGAAGATAAAGGAAACAGTTTCAGTAAATGAAAAAAATAAAAGCCTTCCTGCATGGTCAGGGAGGCTTAATTTTCATGAAGCCGCAAAGCGCCTGAAAAATGTTGTGAGTCGAACTCCCCTCATGTACAATCAAAATTTATCCCGCAGGTACGGTTGTGACGTGTATTTGAAACGGGAAGACCTCCAGGTGGTCCGCTCTTATAAACTGAGGGGTGCCTATAACATGATGTGCAACCTCAGCGATGAGCAAAAGCAACATGGGGTGGTATGTGCCAGTGCCGGGAACCACGCGCAGGGATTTGCCTACAGCTGTAAAAAACTTGATATAAAAGGCATTGTTTTTATGCCCGTTATCACTCCCAAACAAAAAATTAGCCAGACGAAAATGTTTGGAGAAGACAAAGTCGAGATCATATTGACAGGTGATACTTTTGACGATTGTGCGGTAGCGGCTAAAGCGTACACCAAAGAGCATAACATGGTGTTCATTCCTCCATTCGACGATTACAGCATCATTGAAGGACAGGGAACGGTGGCGGTTGAAATACTGGAAGACCAAAACAATATTGATTACCTGTTTGTTCCGGTAGGCGGTGGCGGGTTAAGTGCGGGGGTGGGCGTATATTTTAAAAGTGTTAGTCCCCAAACAAAGATTATTGGTGTTGAGCCGCAAGGCGCTCCGGCCATGGAAGAGGCGCTGCAGGCCGGACACCCGGTAACCCTGGAAAAAATTGATCGTTTTGTGGATGGAGCGGCCGTGAAACGGGTTGGCGATATCACTTTTGAAATATGCAATGAGGTGTTGGATGATTTGCAGTTGGTACCGGAAGGTAAGGTGTGTACTACCATATTAAAGTTGTATAACGAAGACGCCATAGTGGTTGAACCGGCCGGCGCGTTATCCATTGCTGCTTTGGATGCATATGAAGATCAAATAAAAGGTAAAAAAGTAGTATGCATAGTAAGCGGTGGCAATAATGATATTGATCGTATGCCAGAGATAAAAGAGCGATCTTTGCAATTTGAAGGGCTTAAACACTATTTTCTCATCAGCTTCGCCCAACGTCCTGGTGCCTTAAAAGAGTTCATGAACAACGTATTGGGCGAAACAGATGATATTAAGCGGTTTGAATTTATGCAAAAAACGAATAAAGAAGCAGGTACAGCGCTGGTTGGCATAGAATTACAAAACCGGAACGATTACGACAGGCTGATTCAGAATATGAAAAGATTTAATATCAATTTCACTGAGATCAATAACGACGACAAATTGTTTGGTTACATCGTATAGGCTTTAGGAGAATATAAAAGGCAGGAGCATTTTTTTGACAACGATTTCAGCATTTATCTTTTTTTTTGTACTTTTATCCGCTTGCCTGCCATGTGTTTAGAAAAATATTAAAATTTTCCTTTTTTATTGATTTTTTATTAAAATTCCTGGTCTATGGTATCTAAAGATTTGTATCGGGCGGAATTTGAAAGGGACGCTTGTGGTGTAGGATTTGTGGCGAACATAAAAGGCAACAAATCTCACCAGATCGTTTCTGACGCCCTCACAATACTGGAAAATATGGAGCATCGCGGCGCATGCGGCTCAGAAAGAAATAGTGGTGATGGTGCGGGCATTATGATACAAATACCGCACGAGTTCTTTTTTGCGGAATGCGTAAAGTTGGGGGTTCATCTTCCAACATATGGAAGGTATGGAGTGGGGGTTATTTTTTTCCCCAAGGAAATAAGGCTACGCGAAGAGTGTCGTGAGATATTTGCCCGCGCGGTTGAAAAAATGGGATTGGAAATACTTACTTACCGGAAGGTTCCTGTAAATACTTCGGATATCGGTCCTACGGCCCTGTCCGTTGAGCCGGAGATGGAGCATGTGTTTATTACTTGCCCTGATCATATCCAGGATGCGGAAGAATTCGAAAGAAAGCTTTTTGTATTACGCAATTACGCCAGCCATACTATTAATAATACCGTTAAAAAGGATGCTATCGGGTTTTATATCGCTTCACTTTCGTGCAGGACAGTTACTTATAAAGGCCAATTAATAAGTTCGCAGGTGCGTAATTATTTTGCCGATCTCTCCAATAAAAGAGTGGTAAGTGCATTTGGGTTGGTACATTCCAGGTTCGCTACTAATACATTCCCTTCGTGGAAGCTGGCGCAACCCTTCCGTTTTATAGCACATAATGGTGAAATTAATACCCTGCAGGGAAATTTAAACTGGTTAAAGACCAGCGAAAATGGCTTTTCGTCCCCTTATTTCTCAAAAGAAGAGATGGAAATGCTGTTGCCGATTGTCAGCAATGGACTTTCAGATTCTGCTTGTCTCGACAACATGGTAGAATTGCTTACTTTATCCGGACGTTCCCTACCGCATGTAATGATGATGCTGATCCCTGAGGCTTGGGATGATAATGATAAAATGGACCCGGTTAAGAAAGCATTTTATGAATACCATGCGTCTATTATGGAACCGTGGGATGGACCTGCATCTATTTCCTTTACCGACGGAAAAATAATCGGGGCCACGCTTGATAGAAACGGATTACGCCCTTCAAGATTTTGTGTAACGCATGATGACCGGGTTATTATGGCTTCTGAAACCGGCGCTTTGCCTGTTGATCCCCGAATTGTAAAAAGTTACGGCAGGCTGCAGCCAGGTAAAATGTTTGTGGTGGATATGGAACAGGGAAGAATTATCAGTGATGAAGAGCTGAAACAGGATATCTGCACGCAAAAGCCATATAGCGACTGGCTCAATCAATATAAAATACGATTGGAGGAGCTGGATGCACCGCGTGTTACTTTCACGCATTTATCCGAGGAATCCGTTTTCAAATATCAGAAAGCATTTGGATATAGTACCGAAGATGTGGAGAATATCATCCGACCAATGGCTATTGATGGTAAAGAACCAATAGGATCAATGGGTACCGACGTGCCGTTGGCGGTATTGTCTGATCAACCACAACACCTGAGCAGCTATTTTAAACAATTATTTGCGCAGGTAACCAATCCACCTATTGACCCCATCCGGGAACGATTGGTGATGAGTCTTTCTTCTTATGTGGGCAATAATGGCAATTTATTAGATGAAGATCCGAGGCATTGTCATGCGGTTTCTTTAAAACAACCCATTCTTACCAGTAGCGAGTTGGAAAAGCTGCGGAGTATTGATACCGGCATTTTCCAGGCCAAAACTTTACAATGTTATTTTAGGGCCGATGGTAAGCCGGGTTCATTAAAAGCCGGGATAGACAGACTTTGCCGCTATGCAGTGGATGCTGCCCAGGATGGTTTTGAAGTGATTATCCTCTCCGACCGCGCCATTGATTCGGACCATGCCGCCATTCCTTCATTATTGGCGGTGGCATCGGTGCACCATCACCTTATCCGCAAAGGATATCGCGGACAGGTGGGTATAGTGGTAGAAGCCGGGGATATTTGGGAAGTGCATCATTTTGCCTGTCTTATTGGCTTTGGAGCTACTGCTATCAATCCTTACCTGGCATTAGCTACAATACGTACCATGAAGGCAAACAGCTCATGGGAAACAGAGTTGGCCTGGGAAGTATTGCGGAAGAATTATGTAAAAGCGGTATGTGATGGTTTGCTAAAAGTGTTCTCCAAGATGGGCATCTCAACTTTGCAATCCTACCAGGGAGCACAAATATTCGAAATATTAGGTTTAAATCACGAAGTGGTTAATAAATGTTTTGCCGGTGCGGTAAGCCGTATTGAGGGGATGGGGCTGGACGAAATTGCAAAGGAAGCCCTCGCGAAACATCACCTGGCATTCAATCAAAAAAATATTCCGGTAGACAGGTTATCGGTAGGAGGAATTTACCAGTGGAAAAGAAAAGGAGAATTTCACCTGTTCAACCCCCAAACCATTCATTTGTTGCAGTATTCAACAAAGATGAATGATTTTAATGCCTTCAAAAAATACAGTAAGCTGGTAAACGAACAGGGAGAAAAAGCCTGTACACTAAGGAGCCTGTTCCGTTTTAAAAGAACCCGGCCGTCCATCTCTATTGATGAAGTAGAACCCGCTGAAAATATTTACAAACGTTTTGCTACAGGGGCTATGTCTTTTGGTTCTATTTCCTGGGAGGCGCATACCACACTCGCAATCGCCATGAACCGCCTGGGTGGTAAAAGCAATACCGGCGAAGGGGGTGAAGACGAAAAAAGATACGAACTTTTGCCCAATGGCGATTCGATGCGCTCTGCAATCAAGCAGGTAGCTTCTGCCCGATTTGGGGTTACAAGTCAATACCTCACAGAAGCCGATGAGTTACAGATAAAAATGGCCCAGGGTGCCAAGCCAGGGGAAGGCGGACAATTACCTGGCGATAAAGTAGATGACTGGATCGGAAGGGTGCGCCATTCTACTCCAGGAGTAGGCCTGATTTCACCACCGCCTCATCACGATATTTATTCTATTGAAGATTTAGCGCAATTAATATATGATCTTAAAAATTCCAACCGAAAGGCCCGCATTAATGTAAAACTGGTTTCTAAGGCTGGTGTGGGTACTATTGCAGCTGGCGTTGCCAAGGCAAAGGCCGATGTAATACTGATCGCGGGTTTTGATGGTGGAACCGGCGCATCGCCTGTAAGTTCTATCAAACATGCCGGGCTTCCATGGGAACTCGGGCTTGCAGAAAGCCATCAAACATTGGTAAGGAACCGTTTAAGAAGCCGCATTGTACTGCAGGCAGATGGGCAGATGAAAACAGCAAGAGACATTGCAGTAGCTACATTGCTCGGCGCCGAAGAATGGGGTGTGGCCACTGCGGCACTGGTGGTAGAAGGTTGCATTATGATGCGCAAATGTCATATGAATACTTGTCCCGTGGGCGTTGCAACACAGGACCCCGAGTTGCGCAAGCGTTTTACCGGGAACGCCGATCATGTGGTTAACTTCTTTAAGTTTTTAACCCAGGATTTGCGCGAAATTATGGCTGAATTAGGATTCAGGACGATCAATGAAATGGTAGGACAGGCAGATTGCCTCGAAAGAAAAGAAGGGATTAACCATTGGAAATATAGTAAGCTTGATCTTTCCCCCATATTATACAGGGAGCCCGCCTCGGAATTTGTGGGTCTATATAACCAGGAAGAGCAGGATCACGGATTAGAGAATGTGCTCGACTGGAAGTTGCTCGAAAAAGCAAAACCTGCACTTGAAAAAAAGGAAAGGGTGTATGGAGAATTTCGCATCCGCAATACCGACCGTACCGCAGGTACCATCCTCTCTAACGAAATTACCAAAATTTATAAATCCGAAGGCTTGCCGGAAGATACCATTCACTTTAAATTGACCGGTACAGCAGGCCAAAGTTTTGGCGCTTTCAACACAAAAGGTGTAACGCTGGAATTGGAGGGAGACGCCAATGACTATTTTGGTAAAGGGTTAAGTGGGGCACGGTTAATCATTTATCCTTCAAAGGAAGCGGGATTTGTGCCCGAAGAAAACAGCATTATTGGTAACGTAGCATTTTATGGCGCTACCTCCGGCGAATCATTCATCAGGGGTAAAGCTGGAGAACGTTTCTGTGTGAGAAACTCAGGTGCCAATGCCGTGGTGGAAGGCGTGGGCGATCACGGATGCGAATATATGACGGGTGGTAGAGTTGTAATACTGGGCGATACCGGTAGAAATTTCGCTGCGGGTATGAGTGGTGGTATTGCCTATGTATACGACGTACAGGGCAAATTCCAGGAGAACTGTAACATGGAAATGATTGACCTTGATCCGGTGATCAACGGGGAATCTGAAGAGTTACACGACATGATCACCCGGCACTACGCGTATACCGGCAGTAGTGTTGCCAAATTCATTCTTGGCGACTTCGAAAATCAAATCCGGAACTTTGTAAAGGTATATCCTAAAGATTATAAGAAAGCCTTACAAAAAGCAAAGCTGAA
>DASUFG010000488.1:0-4207 GCA_036274715.1 Agriterribacter sp. | reverse complement strand
TTTGAGCGATGGTTTGTATTCTCTCTTCTGCCGATAAAAGTTTTATCCGCGTATTTATTTTTTGTTCTTTTTCTTTTTTATACACGAAAAAATGGGCATCTGCTTTTGCTGCAATCTGCGGTTGGTGTGTAATGGCGATTACCTGGTGCGATTGACCGAGCGTTTTCATAATAATCCCCACCTGCCGGGCTGCTTCGCCGCTGATGCCCGTATCTATTTCATCAAAAATGAGCGTGGGCAGCTGAACGGAAATGGCCACTAAAGATTTGATGCAGAGCATCAGCCGGCTCAGTTCGCCACCACTGGCCACTTTTTTCAACGATTCAAAGCGGTTGCTTTTGTTGGCATCAAACAAAAACTCAATGTTATCGCCCCCGGTAACATCAAGTGGAGCTTCACTAAGTGATATTTTTATGCGGGCATTGGGCATGCCTACCTGTACGAGCAGTTTATTGGTTTCTTTTTCAAACGGAGCCAATTGCTTCTGGCGGTTATTGGTTAACGTTTGTGCCAGCGCTGTGGCTGCCTGCAGCTCCGTCTTCACCTTCTTTTCCAACTGCGCTATTTCTGTATCGAGATTTAATACCTTATTAAGTTCCTGCTCCAGGTTATGTTGTATTTGCAGTAATTCGGCAGTCGTGCGTACGCCATGTTTCTTGAGTAATTTATGACCTAAAGCCAGCCGGTCGCTTACCAGTTGTATTCTTTCTTCATCGAAACGGATACCACTGTCCAGGTGTTCTATCTCATCGGCTATATCGCGCAATTCGATTTGCGCCGATTGTAACCTGGATACCAAAGATGGAATATCCCTATGAAAATCGTTGATGGATTGTAATTGATTACTCAACCCTTTGAGTTGCTGAACAAAGGGTTGGTCTCCTTCGCTCAGTTCATAAAGAACTTTAGCAAGAACAGACTTAATATTTTCCGCATTGCCCAGCAATTTCAACTCTGCATCTAAGTCTTCCAATTCGTTTTCTTTCCATTGGGCTTCTTCCAACTCATTGTATTGGAACTTGTAATAATCAAGTTCTTTATTAACGGCCAGTTGTTGTTCCCTGGCAGCGTGAAGTGCTTTTTGTGTAGCATTGTACCCGGTATAAGCCACGTGGTATTCTGTCAGCGTGTTTTTGTGACCAGCCAACGCATCAATAACGGCCAATTGGAAATCATTATCTCCCAGTTCCAGGGTGTCAAACTGCTGATGCAGGTCAACCAATAACGATGTGAATTGCTTTAAACGCGAAAGGGGTACGGGTATATCATTAATAAAAGCCCTCGATTTTCCGGTGGCGCTCACCTCCCGCCGTATTATTATTTCCTCCTCCGTTTCCAGGTCATTCTCCTGCAAAAAAGCTTTCACATCGCCCCGGTCGTTCATAAAAAAACGGCCTTCAACAATGCATTTTTGAGTATCGTTAAATAAAACGGAGCTATCGGCCCTTTCGCCCAATATTAAGCCCAAAGCACCAACCAATATGCTTTTGCCCGCTCCCGTTTCGCCGGTAATGATATTTAAGTTGTTGGAAAATTCAATCTCAACCGATTCAATAATGGCGTAATTCTGTATAAATAGTTTTTGAAGCATATATGCCGGTTACTGCTGCAAGTTAGCAGATCGGATATATGACTCCAAGAAATACTGCCGGCCGGGGTAAAATGAAATGATGCGGAAAATGCAGTTTGGCTGAGGTAGGCGGAAATTGCGGATCCAGGGAGAAATGACGCATAGTATCCATCTCGTTAACCGGGGAAGGCCTTTCCTGGTGTTTAAAATAGGCTAGCAACATTCAATCTGCAATTAATTATAATATAATAAATAAATGGTATTTTATATGTTTATTTTGGATATTTATATTGTTAATGCAATAAAAAAATGAAAACCGTGAAATTTTACGTAAATTTGAGGACAGTAATTCATATATTTAAATTTTGGTATTTAAAAATGAAGCCACTACTTTCTCTTATTGGAGCGGGTCCCGGCGATGCGGAGTTGATTACTTTAAAGGCCTTGCGTGCCATTAAAAGTGCTAAGGTGGTGTTGTATGATGCTTTAATCAACAAGGAATTGCTGTCTTATCTTTCCCCCGGCAGTGAAGCAGTATTTGTAGGAAAGCGGTTTGGATGCCATGCACTTTCGCAGCAGGAAATCAACCATCTTATTGTAGAATATGCCTTAAAATCAGGTCATGTTGCCCGGCTGAAGGGAGGTGATCCTTTTGTTTTTGGAAGAGCCCAGGAAGAAATTGATGCCGCCCGCAGCAACGGAATTGCAGTAGAAGTGATACCTGGTATTACCAGCGCTATTTCGGTACCTGCCTCGCAGGGTATACCACTTACCTGCAGGGGCATGGCAGAAAGCTTTTGGGTGACTACGGGAACCACACGTTCCGGCGACATTTCAGATGATATTAAACTTGCCGCTCAATCCACCGCCACGGTGGTTATTTTAATGGCCATGAACAAACTGGAAGGCATTATGGATATTTTTGGCGCTCATGGAAAAGCTGACATGCCGGTGGCGATCATTCAAAACGGCACTACCAAAGAAGAGAAAATAATTACCGGCACCGTAAAGGATATTTATTTCAGGGCTCAATGCGAAGAGATGGGAAACCCATCGGTTATCGTGGTAGGAGAGGTGGTGAAACTGCACCGCGACTGGGTAAAACATATCAATTTGGGTGAACAAACCGACCAATCCATTTTTCCAAAAGAACCTGCTGCATATCACCTTGCCTGAAATCTTTACGCCGAATCAAAAAAGCTCAATAGCCTACCGGAACCTGAAGGGAGTGACACAACTGCAGTTTTATAGTAGTACGGGTGCCGGTACAAAAAGACACCACCATCTTCTCCCCGGAACAACGTAAAGATTTACGATAGCCGTATATTCGCCTATGCATGAAGGGTTGGTTCAAATGGAAAACCTGGTAAAGGCTGTTCACCCCGTTACAAATGAGGACTGGGCTGCTTTTTCTGCGCTATGGACGCCATTTGCCGCAAAAAGAAAACAAATAATTACTGCGGCAGGTGATATGGAAAAGTACCTGTATTTTGTCGTGGAAGGCGTGCAGCGGGTTGTTTATTTCGACGACCGGGAAAGGGAGGCCACAATCGTTTTTACCTACCCCCCTTCTTTTGGCGGGGTGTTGGATGCTTTTTTGCAACAGCAGCCATCCCGTTATTTTTACGAAACACTTACGCCTTCTGTTTTTCTGCGGGCGCCCTATCTTGAATTACAGCCTTTGATGGAGCGCAACTACAACATCCAGCAGCTCATCAGGAAGGGTGTTACCGGCGCACTTTCGGGTGTATTGGAAAGAGTAGTGGAATTGCAATGTTACACCGCCGAAGAAAAGTTTAAAAAATTACTGCAACGGAGCCCGCACATGCTGCAACTTGTTCCGCATAAATATTTGGCCAATTATTTAGGAATTGATCCCACCAACTTCAGCAAGCTCATCAATAAAGTAAGAATATAAAATCATGGTAAATACCAAGATTGCTGCGTTGTAAATGTTTCATTTTTGCAATGTAAACACACTACGCTTTGCAATTTCCAAATGTCAGTTACTGTAAGCGTGAAATTATTAACATCGAAAAATGGCAACATGAAAGGAGTAATCAGTAACCAATTATTAGATGAGCTCGAAAAAAGGGTGGAATTGCATATACAGGAAGCGGTAAGCCGTTTTCAGAACATGAGTGAACAACAACTGCTGGCGCCTGCTGCAGATGGGGGGTGGAGCATAGCCCAATGCCTCGATCACCTGAACAGTTACGGGCACTATTACCTGCCACAAATAAAAAAGGCGATGGACGCGTACAAACAGCAAGGATCGAAAGGTGTTTTTAGAAGCTCATGGCTGGGGGCTTATTTTACCCGCATGATGGAACCGCGTACCGGCAAAAGAAAAATGAAAGCGATGAAAGGGCATATTCCGGTTGCTAACCTGGATGCAGGGGCCGTGGTGGCGGAATTTATCAGGCAACAGGAAGTTTTGCAGGATTGTTTACAGCAGGCAATGAAAGTGGATTTGAACAGCATCCGCATTCCTGTTTCGATAGCCAAATGGATCCGGCTTAAATTGGGCGATGTGTTTCAGTTTATTATTGCGCATAATGAACGGCACGTGTTACAGGCAAAGCGGAATGTGGCTTGAAAAACGAAAGGGGATGATTTCGCCAACCCGGACTCATA
>DASUFG010000487.1:0-8459 GCA_036274715.1 Agriterribacter sp. | reverse complement strand
TGCCGTGGCTTTTATCTGCAGGTTAGGTATGGGATGATAATAATGAATATTGCACCGTTGCAGCAGGGTATATTGTTTTTGAAGACGGGTTTCAAAGCTATCCCAGTTTTTGTTGCCGGCTGCCGTCCAACCCACTTCTGCTAATGCCAGTAACCTGGGAAATATCATGTATTCCAGGTGTTCGGAAGTTGGTATATGTTCTGTCCATACATTAGCCTGCACGCCCAATACATATTTTGCTTCAGCGGAATTCAGCGCTGAAGGCACCGGGTTATAACCATACACTTTGGAAATCGGTAAAAATCCACCTATGGCCTCCGGTTGGGTAAGCGGGTTAGCCTGGTAACTATCGAAATAGCAATAACCCGCCGGCGTCATCACAACATCATGACCGGCTTTGGCCGCCTGTATGCCGCCGCTTTCGCCACGCCACGACATTACCGTTGCGCCAGGCGCCAATCCACCCTGTAATATTTCATCCCAACCCAATAAATGACGGCCGTGTGACGATACGAATTTCTCCATCCTGCGTATGCCATAACTCTGTAGCTCGTCCACGCCATTTAAATGTTCATCTTTTATTCTTTGCTGGCATTTAGGGCATTTTTCCCAATGAGATTTGTTGGCTTCGTCGCCACCAATATGGATATATGTAGAAGGAAAAATATCCATTACTTCCAGAAGCACATTTTCCAGGAATATAAAACTGCTGTCGTTTCCCAAACAAAACTCACCCTGCGTATAGGGTTTGCCCGTGCAGGATAATTGCCGGTATACGGCGAGTACTTCCTCCGAATGCCCCGGCATTTCTATTTCCGGGATTACCGTAATACCGCGTGCTGCGGCATAGGCTACCAGTTGTTTGGCCTGCAATTGTGTGTAATAGCCGCCGTAAGCGTCCGGGCTTCCTTCACCGGCATACAACCTGTCACCAAACCACCAGTCTTTCCATGTTTGATGCGATCGCCATGCTGCTGTTTGCGTAAGCTCAGGGTATTTTTTAATTTCAAGCCGCCAGCCGGCAGCGTCTGTTAAATGCAGGTGGAGTGTATTTAACTTATACAACGCCATCATATCAATCATTTTTTCAACCGTATTAACCGGGTAAAAATGCCTTGATACGTCGAGCATTAAACCTCTGTAACCAAAACGTGGGGCATCCTGTATGCTACAGCAAGGTAACCGGTTTCTATCTTTCTGTAATAGCTGAAGCTGCAACAGAGTCTGCATTCCATGTATTGCACCTTCTACCGTGGCTGCAATCACCTGTACGTAAGAAGGTTGTATATCCAGTTGATACGCCTCCTTGTTATTCTGTTCGGGTAAATTTTTCTTTATGAAATAAATACTGTTCCGGGCAGGCGCTGAATTTCGTTTTACGATTTTCACCATGGAAGAGCCCAATTCCTGCCGGCTAAAAAGTTCTGCAACACCTCTGAAGGCAGCATCACTGATTACGGAAGTATTTTCGCGGATCGTAAAATATCCGTCTAGCTCTTTTACATTTAGTGGCTTTGGTACGAGCGCAATATTACCGGGAGACTGTGCAAAACCGTGCGGTACGGCGATCATCAAATACATTAAAATCACAACTAATTTTTTCTTCATTATACAACCAGTTTGAATCTTTGCAAATGTAACATAAACGTGCAGCGTGGCTCGGAATAATAGAGCTGGAACCTGCAACCTTTTTGCAGCGGGTGAGATTTCAACTTAATCACTATAAGGTATGTACCTGTATCGAAGGTTCATTTGTCCAATAAATCTATTCCAAATCAACACGCTACATTTGTACTATGACAAAATATTTAAGTTTTCTATTGATATTGATCTGCCATTTGGGCTCATCGGCCCAAAATAGTAAAAAAGCCATTTTTGTTATCGTGGATGGCATTCCCGCCGATGTTATTGAAAAGTTGAACACTCCTGCGCTGGATGCCATTGCAAAAGAAGGTGGTTATACAAGAGCGCACGTTGGAGGCGAAAAGGGCGGCTATTCCGAAACCCCCACCATCTCTGCCGTTGGCTATAACAGTTTACTCACCGGCACCTGGGTTAATAAGCATAATGTTTGGGATAATGATATTGTTGCGCCTAATTACCACTACTGGACTGTTTTCCGGTTTTTAAAGGAACAGTATCCCCAGAAAAAAACAGCCATTTTTTCGAGTTGGGAAGATAACCGCACAAAACTGGTGGGTGAAAATCTTGCTGCAACCGGTAACCTGGAACTGGATTATCATTTTGATGGACTGGAACTGGATACGATCAATTACCCGCACGACAAAGCAAGGGATTTTATGCACCGCATAGACGAAGCCGTGGTGAATAACGCGGTGGATTATATTAAAAAACAAGCGCCCGACCTTTCGTGGGTGTATCTTGAATATACAGATGATATGGGCCATGCACATGGCGATAGTCCTGAATTTTATGCAGCCGTTGCCATGATGGATAAACAGATGGGAAGATTATGGGAAGCTATTCAATACCGAAAAAAAATGTTTAATGAAGATTGGGCTATTTATATTACTACCGATCACGGAAGAAGTGCTGAAACGGGAAAAAACCACGGCGGGCAATCAGACAGGGAAAGAGGCACATGGATCGTTACCAATGCCAAAGGACTGAATGAATATTTTAAAAACCGTAACCCCGGTATTGTTGATATTATGCCGTCTATCGCGAAGTTCTTATCGATCTCCATACCGCGGGCGCAGTTAATGGAAATAGATGGGATTCCTTTAACCGGAAAACTGTCGGCTGTTTCACCTAATGCTACGCTTAATAGTGACTCAATCCGGGTAACCTGGAAAGCGTTGTCAAAAAAGGACGATGCAAAGATATGGGTAGCTACTACCAATCATTTTAAGGAAGGCGGGAAAGATAATTATATATTGGCGGCAACGGTACCATTAGCAAAACAGGAGTCAGTAATCGCCGTAAAAGATAAAATTTCTTCCATTTACAAAATTGTTATTGAAACGCCCGATAACATGCTTAACCGGTGGATTGTGGAGAACAATAAGTAAAAATTTGATATCAATAAATTGATGATCATCCCAAACCCGGGTTCCAATTAAATATATTTTACAATGCAAAATAGAGTGAAGTTAACTTGCTGCATGGCTTGGTTGCTGACCGGTTTTGCCTTTGCCCAGGTTACATTTCCTGGCGGCTTTGAAAAGCTAAAAGATACGCACGACCTGTCTTTACCAGCATGGGGACCTTATTCAAAACACTATGCCGGTATTTCTCATATCCCGGTTCCGGCCTCGGGGATGCGATTCGACTTTTCGGTAATACCCGGGTATTATCGTAATAAAATCCTGGTCCCAAATGTAAGGTTCGAATCTTCCTATTTTCCCTGGGGGTTTGCATCCGACCTGAGCAGTTTTACTTACCGGTATGAATTGGAATGGAAAGACCAGGTGTATACCGATATTACTTATACCGTGATAGATACGGCCTCAGTATTGGTATCAATGCATTGTGTAAACGCTACCTCACTTCCGCAAAACCTATCCCTGAACCTGGTTTCATCTATTGAGTACCCGGAGGATTATGGAACAAAGGCTTTACAGTATAACAGCAAAGGGGTACGGTGGTACAATGCAACCGGATATCAATCTATTTCATTTGCCACTAAAAAGCCAGCTACCGATCTCGTATATAACGGTTGGCTAAGAGGAGAAATCCGGAATGAAGCATTCATAAACGGGCGCGCCATTGGGCAAGGATTTGGAAGCAACAAAGGCGATAGGATTGACTATACTATTTCTGTGAAAGATATTTTCAAAAAATCCAGGATCTTCTTTATTTATACATTAAAAAATGCAAACGAATCAGCCGTGCAGCTTACGGGGCTGATCAATGAGAAGATAGTATTTCAAAAAAGTGATAGTCTCGCTATGTTATCCATACCATTTGAACCAACCGGAGATAATGGACAGGGGCTCACCCTTACCTCACTGGGTGGAGGCCCCATCGAATTGAATGGATTTGCGATTGCGGAGGATACTGGCGCACAACCTTTTGACATCGTTTCTGTTCCATTACATAAAACACCTGAAAGCAAAGAAGACCCAGCTGCGCGAACCCTGCTGCTAAAATATCCTGACGTTCCGGCCTGGTATGGCGTTTCATGGGATAGTGAGCCGTTCAAAATAAGGGAGATTAAAAATGACGAATTGGATATTTTTCTCCGGAATGAAACCCACAACCATGTTAGCAAAGTATTGTACGGAAATGATAAGGGCGACTATGCCAATATTTTTATCCGGCCGGTACAACTGGCGCCGTTCAGTGCTCAAACCTGCACGGCCCTGCTTAGCTGCGGAACGCAGGACCAGGTATTGGCGTCTTTAAGAAAATTGCCTTTGTTAAAACAGCGTTTGGCCGGTGCTCCTAAAAAAACCCTGCCGGAAGAAAAAAGAATATTGCCGGAAGGGAAAAAGTACCTGTTTAGCCAGAAGATGCTGCAAAGTACCTTGCTTTCAAACGTTGTATATCCTGTTTATACTCAAGATCAATACATCAAACACTTTACGCCCGGCAAATGGTGGAACAGCCTTTATACCTGGGATCTTGGTTTTATCGCGCTGGGTCTCTCGGAACTGAACCCTTCCCTGGCTGCTGAATGCGTAAATACTTATGTAACGGCGCCGGGAAGCCAATCTGCATTTATTCACCACGGTTCTCCCGTTCCGGTTCAATTTTATGCATTTCTCGAGCTTTGGAATAAAACACAATCAAAAGAGCTGTTGCGTTATTTTTACCCGAGGTTAAAACAATATTATGCGTTCATGGCGGGCCACTACGGCAGTTCAACTACGGGGAAGTTGTCTTCCCATTTACTGAAGACCTGGGATTATTTCTATAATTCGGGCGGATGGGACGATTATCCGGCCCAAGTCGGTGTTCATCAGCAACACCTTGAACCAACTGTAACACCGGTAATAACAACGGCGCAGGTTATCCGCATAGCCAAGATATTAAGAATGGCCGCAAGGGCGCTGGACAGTCTTGCCGATCTGAAAGAATATGACCAGGATATCAGCCGGTTTACCGGCGCACTGCAAAACAATGCCTGGGACGAATCAAGCGGATACTTTTCTTATGTGATGCATGACAGTGCGGGTAAAGCCACAGGGTTCTTTAAAGACACCGCGTCCGGTACCAATTTCAATATGGGTTTGGATGGTGCTTATCCCCTTATTGCTGGCATATGCACGGAAGAACAGCAGGATATCCTGCTGGATAAGATTTTTTCGCCAAAGCATATGTGGAACCCATCTGGCATTGGTGTGGTAGACAAGGCGGCACCCTACTACCGGATAGATGGATACTGGAACGGATCAGTGTGGATGCCGCATCAATGGTTTGTATGGAAAGCCATGATGGATATAAACAGGACTGATCTTGCTTATAAAATTGCATCAAAGGGCCTGGATGTGTATAAAAAAGAAACAGAAGCTTCTTATTATACTTTTGAACATTTTTTGGCTGCCTCCGGAAGAGGGGCTGGCTGGCACCAGTTTTCCGGACTCTCAACGCCGGTGTTATCGTGGTTTTCGGCTTATTACAAAACGGGTACGGTTACGCCGGGATTTGAAATATGGATCAATCAGCAGGAATTTAACAACAATTACTCTTCTTATAAAGCCAGCCTTTCCTTTGATGACGCCACTCATCCGCATCAGCGGGCACTGCTGGTATGTATGAACCCTGCGTTCAATTACCGGGTGCTGTTTAATGGAAAGCCCATACCCTTTACCCGTATGGGAAAAGGAGTGCTTCAACTGGTATTGCCGGCCAGCAATGAAACCGGCGCGCTAACTATTTTGCCGGCAGATCGTGTAAATAAAAAATAAACACATGCGTGCCCAGGGAGAAATTTGAAAAAAGGCGAAAGGATACGTTGACTTTTGAAAAAGAAAACAGGTAACATAGAAATATAAATTTCAAAATTGTTTCCCATATTAATTTAGTGTCCATTAATAGCAAGACAACACGGACGGCACGAAGAGATTTCATTTAATACTACCATTATTACTATTTGCCTGCCCAGGGGCCCGGTACACCCAAACTGGTTGTTCCGTGCCGGCCCTGGTGCAAAGCCATCCGCGGAGACTTGTTCAAAACCTCCTTATGATCCATAGTATGCCTGATAACAGGATGCTGAAGAGGATCATGGTGGTGATCGGAAAATAAAAGCGAAAATTTTCTTTCTCAATGCGGATGTCTCCGGGTAATCGGCCGATCCAATGTAATTTATCATGAAAGAAATAGATGATAATGCCCGCAATTACAATTATTGTACCACCAAGAATAATATATTTTCCTGTTTCGGCATTCATGAATTAAAGGTAAATAATGTATGCGATGCAGTCTGTTCTCATACCTCGGCTGCCGATGAGGGGTTATCCTTATTCAAAAAATATCCGGATGGTTTGGTAGAACAGCCTGTTTTGCAAATGTGCCGATTGTTTTTCGGAATAACCCTGTAGTCCCAGTAGCCCGGCAGCATTGCCTTTGTTGATGGCTATTTCGAGGTAGCCTGCGGCATTAAACAGGGCGAGCTTTTCGCCTTCCGGAACATCCGCATAGGTGTCACTTATTTTATCAATGATTTCGTCTCTTTTAAAAACAATGGTAAAGCGCCTTCCTTTTCTTTGTTCTTCAAAAGCATCGCGGGTAATATTGATGACTACATTTTCAAAATGATCTATAAAAATAATCTGTCCTTCAATCCAGTTCTCTCCCAACAATGGCCGCAGCGGATTTTTTTCAAGAATTTCTATATCGGGTGTGCCAATGCTGTCGATTTTCTTACCATCGGCAATCGCCCGGATGCTTTTGCCAAAAGTGCGGGCGATATGCAATGCGTTTTTCAGCGCGTTTTTATCCATGGCCAATGCAATCACCATTTCCGGTTTTTTTTCAGCAATCATGGTCAGTAAGCCATTGTCTGCGCATAAAATGTATTGATTATCGTGAAAAGCAAGCAGCAAATGATCGTATTTGTTTTCAAACAAATTAACCAGTACCATGTGAAAAGTAAAATCGGGGAAATTCTTAATGGCGTTCCGGCACACATAGGCAGCCTGCGGGTAATTGAAAGGGGTAAGGTCGTGACTGATATCAATCAGTGTGGCTTCGGGTACCATTTGCAGCAACTGCGCTTTGATAGCGCCTGTGAGATAGTCTTTTTGTCCGATATCTGATGTTAGTGTTATTAAGGGCATGTAATGCGATGAAAGGATGGTGCAACTATATTCGTGCAAAAATAAGTGTCTGCACCCGTAATCAACAAGGTTTTCCATTTTGAAATGAAAGTGTTCTGCTACGGCTTTCTTAAGGACTATATGCTGGTAACATTTCACGGACTTACTATGCCAGATAAATGCGGAATATTGAAGAAAATTGATTATATTAGGGTAATCTGAAGAATAGATGCTGCCGTATATATCTCCCGCATTCTTGTTCTATTGTTTTTCGCATCGTCCGTGTTTTCTGGTTTAAATAAACATTATGTGATTGAGTTCACTTGGGTTGCATGATGGAGAGATAACCCGTAACTGCTTACTGGTTTGAGGGATAGGCATTTTTCTGAAAAAATTATTATTCAATACTAAAATTCTAAAAATGAAATCAATAAGATTAATTTCCCCGTTCAGAAAAGGCTTTTTGGCTGCCCTTGTCATAAGCATGCTATCTTTTATGGCATCCTGTTCCAGCACGTCCCACTTTTTAAATTCATCTGTTGTTCCGGCGGCAAAGGGAACGGTTAAGGTAAAAAAAGACAATAACAACAACTATGCTATTAAAATCAGTATCCAATATTTAACAGAGCCCGGCAGGTTGCAGCCATCCAAAGAAACTTATGTGGTGTGGATGGTGACCGAAAATAGTGTAACCCGCAATATGGGGCAAATCAACACCTCTACCAGCCTTTTTTCAAAAAGATACAAAGCCTATTTTGAAACGGTATCTGCATTTAAGCCCCAAAAGATTTTTATTACCGCCGAAAATGACGGAAGTATTCAATATCCTGGTTCGCAGGTGGTATTAACAACCGAAGACCTCGATTAACCATTTCAGTTTTTAAACATGGGGGAAAGCGCAAACCGGTGATTTTTTAAAAGTTTTGGGGGAATGCCTTTTTCCCTTATTTTTGCACTCCCAAAAAATAGGTGACCTGGCGCAAAACAGGGCTATTTATTTTCTGGTATTTAGCTAAGATTCTGTAGCTCAGTTGGTAGAGCAATACACTTTTAATGTATGGGTCCTGGGTTCGAGTCCCAGCGGGATCACCATATGGGACAAGTCAAAATTTAAACGACTTGTCCCATTTTTTTTTGGCTTTAATTCCTTGTCTATTAAGGATATAATGTTGATGATTTCATTCAATCTTTTGGTTCGATGTTGGCAACCGTCGAATACGAGATTTTCAGGGA
>DASUFG010000486.1:0-3073 GCA_036274715.1 Agriterribacter sp. | reverse complement strand
GAGTTCCCGGAAAAAAGATTTCATTTTTTTAACCGGGGTATCAGTGGCAATAAAATAACAGACCTTGAAGAGCGCTGGAATGATGATACGTTGGCCTTAAAGCCGGATCTGTTGAGTATTTTGGTCGGAATAAATGATGTGGGTGCGCTGATAAAAGGGGACACCAATTTTACAGCAGAACAATTTGAGGAAAAATACCGGGCGCTCTTACAAAGAACAAAAAATGATTTACCCGGAGTTCAACTGGTGATATGTGAGCCCTTTATTCTGCCGGTGGGGAAGGTTAAGGATAACTGGGATGTGTATGACAGCGAGGTAAAAAAGCGCCAGGATGTGACGCGAAAATTAGCAGCGGAATTCGGCGCCATTTACATCCCTTTCCAGGAGGCTTTTAACAAAACGCTTAAGAAAGCGCCGGCAGATTACTGGATATGGGATGGAATACACCCCATGCCTGCGGGGCATGAACTAATGGCGCTTGAATGGATAAAACAGGTGAGCAAAAAATTAAAGTTTATAGCCTGATTAATGGTATGCAGCCTTTGGTTTATTTTTCGCTGGCAAAAACTTCTTTAGATACTATCCATAACTAAATGGCACTGCAATGAGCAACAAAATACTGGGACTTAGAACCGTTATATACCAGGTGGGTGATATTGCCAAAGCAAAAAGCTGGTACACAAAAGCATTTGGCATTGAACCGTATTTTGATGAACCGTTTTATGTTGGCTTCAATATTGCGGGTTATGACTTGGGTTTACAACCTGAAGAAAATCCCACTACGGCTAAACCCGCAAGCGTAGCGGCATACTGGGGTGTTAACGATATTACACAAGAATATAAACGCTTCCTTGATCTTGGCGCAACGGAACACGAAGCGCCCCAAAATGTAGGCGGCGATATAGTAGTGGCCGCACTTAAAGATCCCTGGGGGAATATTATCGGGATGATTTATAATCCTGGGTTTGCTCCGTAACAGCAATTCCCGAGTGACAACTATTAAAACCCCCGGTCATCTGCCGAGGGCCCATAAATAGAGGGAACAGCGATATCATTTAAACGCATATATACAGTTAATTGCCCGCGATGATGCACCATGTGGTTGATGGTTGATTCAATATTGTTTCGTTTAGGTGAGCTGAACACGACCTGCCCGTTATTTTTGAGGTAGAAGGTATGGGATAAATCGCCTTCTTTAACCGCCGCGAGCGCTTTCTTTGCGCCTTCCACGTTTTCGTTGAAATGATGTACCAGGTCTTCGGTTGTGGTCGGTTTAAAATGTTCGAAGCTGGCAAAATCTATTTCCGATTGTTCAATCATATGCGAAATCCACCTGGGAATTTCTGCTACAAGCAGCGCGAGATAGCCAAAAGACATTGATTTTTCGTGGGGTTTCCATTCAGCCTTATCCATGGGGATGCGCTCTAAACACTTACGCGTAGCACTCACTTCGGTTTCGAGCTCTTTAATATATGCATGAGCGAAATTGAGGTCGTCCATAAATTTGTTTTTGTTAAGAAATCATAACAGCAAATTTATGGCCAAAATCAAGCAGCGCTATGACCGTAAATGCATCTATTGCAAAGCGATGAAAGTGCTGGGGAATATATTTTTTCGGAAGCTGTCAATCCGGCCGGCTATATCCATTGTTCTCTTCATCTTCTTCCCCGATTCTTTCGTCATCCAGGTCGCTTCCCGGTATATCCAGGTCTTCGCCCAAGTCATCCGGGCTTCCTGATTCATTCAATTGCGTATCGCCGTCTGTTTTATCCAACGCCAGTTTTCTCCGGTCTTTCGTTTCTTCATTTACAGGGCGGTCAGACGCATCCAGGAGCGCTATTTCCTCTTCGGTTACATTGCTGCTATCGTCCATTAATGCATCTTCATAATTGTCGCGGTTCAAACCATCCACAATTCCCTTTCCTTCTTCGCCATCGGATGCAAGAGTGGTATCCATCATTTCACGCATCCGCGGCGGACGAATCTTCTCCTGCCCGGGTATATCTCTTACTTCCGGCATATCTATAAATATAACCTTTGGATCGTCCTCGCCTTTCACTTTTTTACGCGACGCCAAATACCGGTTTGATCGCTTGGTAGACATATATTTATTTGCTTGAAATTAAAACAAAAATGCCAAATCTCCACGTAAATAGGCTGTTGAATAATAGCAGCTTACGGTTGCATAATATGTAATACCTTTACAAATTCTGCGCTGAATTTTTGATGAAGGCATATAAGCGAAGTTGAAGCAAGAAATAATGGATCGCAGTATTGTTTTCATTCCCCTCGTCACGATTGCCACGAAGCTCTAACTATTCAAAGGTCAAAATTTTGTATCATGAAAAATACATTCTACCTAATACTATCATGTGCAATAATGGCGGGAATATCCCTTCTCTTTAAGAATGCAACAGCCATCAACACACCAGTAGAAAAATCCATCTTTATCATGTCACCGCAAAAAGCATTGCCCCGCATTGCCATCGCTGGCTTGGCGATAGAATCGAGCACCTTTTCGCCGGCACTTACCCACGAAGAGGCTTTTCATGCAAAATATGGCACTGACGTATATTCCTCCTATCCATTTTTTGCAGATGATTCACCGATTCGTAAAAGAGCGGTTTGGCTACCATCATTAATCGGAAAATCATTGCCCGGTGGTACGGTTACCCGCGAAGCATACGAGTCGCTGGTAAACAAAACGCTTGATTCACTCCAAAAAAACGCACCATATGATGGGCTTTTCTTTGACATTCATGGCGCCATGAGTGTTGCAGGACTTGACGACCCCGAAGGCGATTTCATTGTGCGGATCAGGAAAGTAATCGGCACAAAAACAATCATCTCCACTTCTATGGATTTACATGGCAACGTTTCCAAGCGGCTGGCAGAAAATACCGACCTGATTACCTGCTACCGTATGGCGCCACACGAAGATGCGATGGACACCAAGCAACGCGCGGTAGAGAACCTCCTGCAACGTCTTGAATCCGGTAAAGGAAAACCTGCTTATAAAGCCTGGATACCAATACCTGTATTGCTGCCCGGCGAAAAAACAAGTACAAGAATA
>DASUFG010000485.1:0-3918 GCA_036274715.1 Agriterribacter sp. | reverse complement strand
ACAGAAGCAAAAGTTACAGAAGATAGTGATAAAGAAAATATTGGGAACCAGGTGGCAGGATCCACCCGTCATATTCAAAATTCATGGTTAAACTATAAAATCGACAGGGGGGTATTAGCTGGGTTTGGTATATCCGTAGGCTATCAATACCAGGTAAAACGGGCACCCTGGTATGTATTTGATCGTTCGGAAAACAGCCTACCCGATTATTTCCGCCTTGATGGGAGTCTTTCGTACCAACGGGAAAAAATAGGCTTCAACCTGGTGGTGAATAATATCCTCAATGAATATCTTTATTCAGGTGCGTCCTACGACAATTATTTTTACTGGCAAGCCGAACCGGGTACTAATATGAGGTTCAGCGTATCGTACAGGTTTTAATTTTAACACCGGTATTTTGCATAAGCATGAGGTTTAAAAAACTCATTCGAAAAATTCACCTCTGGCTCGGACTCGGTTCCGGGCTGGTGGTTTTATTGTTGGGTATCACCGGTTGCATACTGGCATTTGAAACGGAGATCAGAAGTTTAACTGAACCATTCAGGAAAGTAACGGTTGAAAACAAAGCTGTATTACCGCCATCCGCGTTAAAGGCCATTGCCGACAAACACCTGGTTTATGGCAAAGCATTGGGCATTGAATATCCTGGGGCGGGCAAGGCAGCTGTGGCTGCCTATTACGATGAAAATAACTACGAATTGGTTTTCATCAATCCTTACAGTGGCGGAGTGCTGAAGCATAAAAATATGCCGGATGATTTTTTCCGGATTGTATTGGATGGTCATTTTTATTTGTGGCTACCGCATGATATTGGGCAAACTATTGCGGCCTCGGCTACCCTTGTATTTTTAATCATGATGATTTCCGGTCTTATTTTATGGTGGCCAAAGAATAAGGCGGCAAGAAGGCAAAGATTCTCCATTAAGTGGACAGCAAGATGGCGGCGAAAAAACTACGACCTTCATTACGTGCTTGGGTTTTACATGACATGGATCAGCATCTTTATTGCCATTACAGGATTGATATTCGGGTTTCAATGGTTTGCCAAATCGGTGTATTGGATAAGCAGCGGCGGCAGAACCATGGTGGAGCACAAACATCCACTGTCTGACACTACGCAAAACAGTTCCTTTCAAAATATTGCCGACCATTTATGGCAGGAACATCGTAAGGATGTGCTGGAAAACGAAAGCATTGGGGTGTATTTCGCGAGCCTTTCAACTGATCCCGTTGAGATCGTAGTTAATCACCGGCCAGGCACTTATTACAACTCCGATTTTTATCATTACGATCAATATAACGGTAAAGAATTACCGGTTTTTGATAGCTATGCCGGAAAATTTAAAGACGCAACGGTTGCGGATAAAATCGTGCGCATGAATTACGATATTCATGTGGGTGCGATAATAGGCTTGCCTGGAAAAATAATGGCATTTTTTGCCAGTCTCATCGCCTCCTCCTTGCCCATTACCGGGTTTTACATATGGTGGGGGCGAAGAAGAAAAACCAGGACAAAAGCGAGGCAACATCGCAACCCGGTTACCGAAAATGGGTTGTTGGCTAACGAAAAAATCGCTGCGTCGCAGGCATAACGAAAAAATATTTATGCCCATGTTCACCGTCAGGGTAGGGGTTAGCAATATTTTTACAAAGTGAAGTCTCCATCAGGATATGTAAGCGCCCAGTGTATTTTAATTCACATCCTTTCCTTCTTTTAATTTTTGGATCATACTTTCCACACTTGTTTTGTTGAGCGCATCCGGCGCTTTGGGTAATGCAAGATTGGCGTATTTCAATGCATTTTTGTAGTCGCCCAGGGCCGAATAACCCCGCGTTAGGCCCACTGTTGTGGTGAACTCGTTGGGGTGCTTATCGAAGTTCATTTTAAAAATATCAAAAGCTTCTTTGTTCTTTTTTTGTGCGATTAGCTGCCGGCCATACTGATGTATTTCAAAAACATTGCCATAGGGAAACGCTTTTTTCATGACCCCGGCAGCTTCTGCCTCTTTACCTGCCTTTTCCAGCAGTTGGGCCTTTGTGCTCCATGTCTCGAAACTTCGGTCGCCGCCAAAATTAACACTGGTAGCGGTGTCTGCCCATAACAGCGCTTCGTCGAGATTGGTATTGTGTTGCAGGCACCATTGGGCGGCCTGGTTCCAACTCTCCCACATAAAACCGTTGCTGTTTCTTAATTCACGCCGGAACGACGCTACCTGGTCGTTTACATAATCTACTTCAATCGTAAAAGGGATCATTAATTTTTCCCATTCCAGCGCCACTGTTGCGCTGTTTGGAGTTTCATTCATGAATTCATATTTCAGCCATTCCACGGAATTGTCGATTGGCATTGGTTTTACTTTTACCCGCAATGCATCTTCCTTTTCATTATAATAAAAATGTCCCCACGAAGTTGAATTTTTAGAAAAAATCAAGGTGCATTCGTTGGGATCATAGGCAATAAAGAATCCGTATTTACCAGCGGCCAATGGCTGGCCTTCTATTTTTACATCTCCCGAAAATTCAAATGTGGTATTTTCGTTAGCCCCTGCTCTCCACGGAGCCGACTTACTGCTTCCAAAGCCTGGGTCGGTAAAACCAACGGGAACCAACTGCCCCCATATTTTTCCTTCGCGGCCGTTTACATGCGGACGGTCATATCGTATAGCAACATCGGTTAGTCCAATACGTTCGGTTACCGATGCTTTTTTATTGCCTCCACTGGGCGCTGTTGTTAGCGGAATTTGAGCCGGGCTGTAATGAGCGAAGCTGATGGCGGCAATAATGAAGGCGATTATTTTTTTCATGTGTTTAGTTTTTGTCACACCCAATCTACTCAATAAATGATGCTTACCACTGATTTTATTACCAATGACAAAAAAAGCGGATAAAATGTAATGGCAAAGGATATGAGGCTGGAGTTGGTCCGGAAACCGCCGTGCTAAAGCTTCCTGATTTTTACGGTCAGGGCGTTTCGGGGATTGATGACAAATACCTGCTCTATGTCCTGTGTTGTAAAACTTTCCTTACGCATCAGCGGAATCATGGTTCTGAAAATGCTGTCGTAGGGTCTGAAATTTCCGCCACCCGGTTCGCCTACGTGATACCAGCCAGCATCGTGGGAGATCAACGCTTTGTGCAAAAGTTTTTCGGTTTTCATCTCTTTCAAAAACTGTACATGTTGGTCTGCCGAATTATCGTTCACACCATCAAAAGAAACCCAGCCGCCTTCCTTAGCCACCTGTATATGCATGTTCCTGTTGCTTTCATTTTGCGCATGTATCCATATCCAGGCTTCGGGCGACACCGCATTGGCTTTTATGATTTTAAGCTCTTCCAGAGCGGCCGCTCCATCGCCTGTATGTACTCCAAAAGTTAAACCGGTGGACAAATGGGTGAGTGCCGCGGCTTCAATAAGTTTTTGCTGCATGGCCGATAGTGGAAAGCGATCTACTCCTGTTTTAATAAATCCGGGTTTAATGCCCGTGGTTCCAATGCCATCATCCCACTCCCTTATCCAGCGTGCCGCAAGTTGCACGGCAGAATCTGAATATGCATGTTTGGGCAGATATTTTTCTTTTGCTGCACCGTAGTAGCCTGTATTGGTAATGATATGCAACCCGCTTGCTTTCGACAATTTTTGCAATAGCGAAACATCGCGGCCGAGGTAAGCAGGGGTGCATTCCAGTAGGGTTTTACAGCCATTTTTTGCGGCTTGCGATAAAACCGGTAACCCTTTATCATACACTTCTTTTGCATCATATCGGTCGGCTGAAATTTTGTCTGCGCCAATAAAATCTACTAAAACATGTTCGTGTGTTAGCGTAAAACCGGCATCGGATGAAGCAACGGGTCCGTTAACCGTCATGATGTATTTTTTTTCATCATGTGATGCAGCCGACTGTAAAAATGGTAGGAGCC
>DASUFG010000484.1:0-6357 GCA_036274715.1 Agriterribacter sp. | reverse complement strand
CAAAGAAGCCGAACCCGGTCCTATATACATCCAGGGTGATCATGGGCCTGTAGAATACCGCAATATCGTGATTACGCCAGCAAAATGATGTTGAATAGCTTAAGCGTATTTTGAATGGTTGCAGGTGTAATAACAAGCGGAGTCAATTTTCATGATTCCTTCTGCCAGGGTGCGACTGGTCCTGTTAGTCATTTTATGCCATTTCACTTTTTTTAGGTACTAAACCCAATCCTGGAGTATTTTTTACGGTGACAGCATAGGGGATAAAGTTGTGAATGTTGGATTTGAATTAATCACCAGCTAAAACACAATCTTATTACTTCCTTTTTTCAAGTAAAGTTGCAATACCTTGTTTCGATACCGGATGGACTGGCTTCCCGCTCTATCTGCATTGACGTAAAGCGTGGTTAACTTTCCAGCGTCCCAACTGATGTCTACAATGTAACCACCCCTGGCACGCAATCCTTTTATGCTACCGGTTGGCCAACTTGCAGGAAGAGCGGGTAGTACATGTATTTCATTGTTTTGCGATTGCAACAGCATCTCTGCAATACCTGCAGAGCCGCCAAAGTTTCCATCAATCTGAAATGGTGGATGTGTACTTAATAAAGAAATAAGCGTACTTTTTTGCAGTAAACTCTGCACTTCTTCCCCGCATTTTTCACCATCCAGCAGCCGGGCATAAAAGTTAATGATCCAGGCCTTACTCCAGCCGGTATGCCCACCGCCATTCGCCAACCGTCGTTCAATCGTTTTTTTAGCAGCTACATATAAATCCGGCGTATGGGGAGAAATCAGGTTCAGCGGATACAGCCCCAGCAGGTGCGACATGTGGCGATGCCCGGGCTCCACTTCTTCAAAATCTGCTATCCATTCCTGGATGGTACCGTTTGCGCCTGTTTTTATGGGAGGAAGTTGCTGCCGCGTAGACTTTACTTTGTTTACCAGTTCCCCATCGAGATGCAAAAGGGTGGCAGCATCTATAAAATTTTGAAACAGCCCCTGGATAATTTCAATATCTATAGTGCTAGCATAAGACAACTGTGATTCTTGCTTGCGGTTACTACCTGGCACAAAAAAAGCGTTTTCGGGTGAATGCGAAGGATTGGTAACGAGATATCCTTCCGGTGATTTAATTAAGAAATCCAATACGAATTCGACTGAACCTTTGATGATGGGATAGGCTGTATTGCGCAGGTAATCCTCATCCCCTGTAAATTCATAATGCCTGTACAATGGAAATGTCATCCAGGGCCCTGCCATGGGCGATACGCCCCAAACACCATCCGCCACACCTGTTCTTCCAAAGGCATCTGTTAAATGATGCAACGTCCACCCTTTGGCATTGTACATTTCTTTGGCTGTAACGCTACCGGGGATAGTGAGTTTTTGCAAAAAATGCGCGAGTGGCAGGAGGGTTTCGGGGAGATTTCCCGTTTCTGCCGGCCAGTAATTCATTTGTAAATTGATGTTGGTGTGGAAGTCGGCATTCCAGGGGGCATTATACGATTCATTCCAGATACCCTGCAGGTTGGCAGGTAATTTACCTGGCTGTCGCGATGAACCCATCAGCAGGTAACGCCCAAACTGGTAATAGAGCACTATAAGCCCTTGGTCCATCGCGCCTGCTTTTACTTTTTCCAGCCGTTCGTCAGTGGGTTCAGCGCCCAGGAGATCTTTTCCTAAATCGAAGTGAACTCTTTCAAAAAAGGACCGGTGATCTTTTTCATGCCATGCTTTTAATTGACCGGCACTATAACTTCCAGCCTTGTTTATTATTGCCCTGCAAATTTCCAGCGCATCAATTGATGGGTCGCAATTGAGTTGCTCAGCATTGTAATCCGTAGCGCCGGTAACGAGCAATACGATATTTTTTGCGGCACTTATACGGTATCCTGCAGAGGAATCTGTTGTAAAGGGCACAAACCGGCCGTCTGTATTCATTATTTTCATCGCTCCGGAAAAGCGCATATGCTTGCCGCCGGGACCGGCTTCCGGGTTTTCTTCATCTTCTATTTGCCCGTTAAACCATGCCATATTGGCTTCACTTTTATATTCATGTGTGTCTTTTTCTCTCGACAGAAAAAGTTCTGTATCGAAAGGTCGTGTACCCCTGATCGTTACTACAATCACATCCTGTGGCGCAGAAGCAAATACTTCCTGTACGATCGTATTTCCGTCTACCGTATACTCTGTTTTTGCAATTCCCGTATTAAGCGTCAAGGATCTTCTGTATTGCTCCACGGCACCCTGCCACTGATAATGAATAAAAAGATTGCCCAATGGTTGGTACGACCGCACCCTGGGGGGAGTGCCTACAAGGTACTTTGTTGAAAGATCGAGGGCCTTTTTGTATTCTCCATTGAACAGTGCTTGCTGTATTTGTGGCAGATGCGCTGCTGCCTCTGGGTTGTTATTGTTGAGTTGGCTGCCTGCCCATATACTTTCTTCATTCAGTTGTATACGTTCCTGATCATATTTCCCAAATACCATCGCTCCCAAACGGCCATTACCAACCGGCATAGCATCTGTCCATTTTTTTGCAGGACTCTTATACCAAAGTCCGGGATCATTTTGAGTGAAAGCAGAGAGATGCAGCAACAATGCTGCGAATGGCAATATTTTTTTGCAAAACATGGTAGTTGTTATTATTAAATGATCAGCCAACACTGATCATCTCTATTCTTGGTATTAATTGAACTAATATAATCAAATAACCAAACAGGAATATGATAAAATGAAAATAGCCGCATGGCCTGCGACTATTATTAAAGGCAACAGAAGGATCATTCGCCTGAAATGATTTAACTTCGGCGGCTAATTTTCACTTTGTTCATGCGGTATAGATTTTTACTTTATTTTTTGCTGTGCGGCGCTTTTTTTTTACAGGTTCAAAGTTGTTCTCCACCAAAACAAAAAAAGGAAACGGCAACGGGCATTAAACCTGAAGCAAACGATTTAGGCACTATCGCTGCTCTTCCTTTAGCCTATAAATCACCTTTAGACAATGCAGCTACGGCAAATACAATTGAATTGGGGCGATTGCTTTTTTATGATCCCATATTATCGGGTAATAAAGATGTGTCTTGTGCTTCCTGCCATCACCCCGAATTTGGTTACGCGGAAAGCCTTGAATTATCTATCGGCGTTAATGGAAAAGGTCTTGGAAGAAACCGGGCCTTTAACCTGCCCAATGATATACCCTTTACTAAGCGCAATTCGCAGGGGTTGCTGAATGTTGCCTTTAATGGAATCGACGTAAATGGTAACTATCAGCCAGAAGAAGCGCCTATGTTTTGGGACCTGAGGGCTAAAAGCCTTGAGGAACAGTCGCTGCACCCGATCAGGCAGTTGGAAGAGATGCGCGGACGCCGCATTGAAGAAAAGGATATAGTGGAAGTGGTGGTGAAAAGATTAAGAGCTGTACCTGGATATCGCCGGTTATTTGCAAACGCATTTAATGAAACTGATGCAGTCACTCCAACAAATCTTCAAAAAGCGCTGGCCAGTTTTGAGCGTTCCTTGCTTGCCAACAACTCCAGGTTCGATGAATTCATGCGCGGCAATGCGGATGCCTTGACCCACTCCGAAAAGCAGGGGATGCAATTATTCATTCAATCCGGCTGTGCACGCTGTCACAATGGTCCAATGCTTTCTGATTTTAAGCCCCATATTTTGGGTGTGGCAGATAATGAAAAACTTGGAATGGTTGATTCGGGGATCAATAGCAGTTTTGCTTTTCGTACACCGTCGTTAAGAAATTTACGTTTTACCGGGCCCTATATGCATAGTGGTAAATTAAAAACATTGGAAGAGGTGCTCACATTTTATGAAGACCTGCACGGAAAGGAACTGCCGAGCAAACATGTAAGGAAGGAACAATTGGATACGCTTGCTACTCAAACACGGGTGGCGTTTAAAAACATCCCTTTGATCATTGAATTTTTAAATGCCATTAATGATGATCAATACGATAAAAAAATCCCGGACGCTGTTCCCAGCGGACTGGCCGTTGGGGGAAATATTAAACTGTAATTTCAATAGGCGCCTAATCGCTGATAAAACATGAAAAGAATTGGACTGATTTCCGATACACACGGTTATTTGGATAATAATGTGTTTAAACATTTTGAACATTGCGACGAGATATGGCATGCGGGTGATTTTGGAGACAGTAAAATTGCGGAAGCATTAAAAGCTTTTAAGCCATTAAGGGGAGTATACGGGAATATTGATTCGAATGATATCAGAAATATTTTTCACGAAGATCTTTATTTCACTATCGAACAGGTGAATGTTTTTATGCAGCATATTGGTGGGTATCCCGGAAAATATGCGCCCGGCGTGAAGAACAAAATCAAAAACACTAAGTCGGGCTTATTCATAAGCGGGCATTCGCACATACTGAAAATCATGTACGATGATCAATTAAGTTGCTTGCATATTAATCCCGGAGCAGCCGGTCGGCAGGGATGGCATAAAGTAAGGACCCTGGTACGGCTGGTTATCGATGGCCCCACTATGAAAAATTGTGAGGTAATAGAGTTGGGGAAGAAATGAATGGGGCTTCGGGAGTTTTCCTAAAACACCCTCTGCGGTGACTATTTAAGCGTGTTTTGCTGGTTTATCGAATGTTAAAACCGGGATATTCGACGCATATGAAATCAGCTTGTTTGTAATCCTGTTCCATAAGCCCGGTAAGCGGAATTCTTTGATGGATTGTCCTAAAATAAGATCGGCGTTAATTCGCTTTGAAAAATCAAGCGTACTTTTTGCAAGGTTCTGCCCTTCTAACAAAAAGCATTGAACCGGTATGGTAGAAATGCTTTGCACCAGTTCAAGTGTTTTGTCAACAATATTACTTTCATTGGTTACCTGGCTTCTCAGGGAAACAAGGTAAACCGTAGATTTAAAAGAACGCGCCAGCATGGTAGCCAATTTTACCCCTTCAACCGGAATATCATTGTATAGCGGTAATACAATTTTTTTGAAGTGGCTCACCAGGCCACTTGACCTGACCGCCAATATCGGGATATTGGTTTTTCGCGCCAGCAAGCTTATCGATATGGAAGAAATGATTCGCTGTAGTAAATTGAATTTCGACAGGCCCAAAACCACCATATCCATCTTATAGGCTTCGATGTATTGCTTAAGTTGTGCCTGGGGGAGTCCCTGTAAAAGGCTGATTTCAATCTGGCCTTCGCCACATAACTGGGTTTTATAAGCCGCTTTTATATTGGCGAGTTTTTCCCGACAGGTTTGCATATGAATATGCGATGCGTATGGGCTAAACTGGCTGGCATCAAAAGGCAGGAGAGGAAAAACCGGTTTAAAAACAACATGCACTAAATGGATATTGCAATTAAATGTATTGGCCAATTCAATGGCTTTGGTTATCGCCCATTTATTCCTGGCTGTAAAATCAACAGGCACCAGAATATTGTACATTTTGTTTTGCATAGATAAAAGGTTTTGTGAATTATTAAAGTTTTCGGTAGATATGGATTAAGTGATGGTCAGTAAGGGTTTGAATGTTTTCTCGGTTATTGTAATATAGGCAATTTTCTCCAATAATTCATCCACTGTGCAAAAAGCAACACCCTTTCCCGCATGAGTCATTATACACCGGTCATCAACATCGTCTCCAACAACAATACAATTTTTCAGGAGTACATTATATTTGTCGCATGCATACTGCAATGCGTTGGTTTTGCAGTAAGAATGTCCGCAAAAGCTCTCGGGTAAAGCAAAAAAATACGAAGGCAGGTTTACTTCGCCCGTGGCTTTTCCTTCGTAAAAATCAAGTTGGTTAGCATAAGCAAAATCAGCATCAATCTTTTGCTTTGCATAGTTGGCGATCAGCAGGTAACTGTGACTGATGATGCCCACTAAATATTCTTTTTCTTTTAATGTTTGCACCACGCTTTGTATGTCTTTTACCATTTCCATGCCGGAAACGATGGTTAAAAGGTCATCCATGGTTTTTCCTTTTAATAATAACCCTATGCGCTTGGTTAATATGATGGGATCCTTTTCCGTAAATCTCAGTTCTTCCAGCTCGCGGGTGAAGCCAAAAGTGGCGGCGCACTCATCAATAAAGCCGCCCTCAAAAATGGTATTGTCCATATCAAAAACAACCAGTTTATGATACTGGGATAGATTTTCTTTTAAGGTGTTGTGCATTTCCCGCTGAATAGATTCAATTGACGACATATCTTCTTCAGGTAAATCAAACTCCGGGCGTGGCTGGGCCCTGGCAATAATGGCCCGGGAGACTTCTTTGCTCATTTTCCCCAGGCTTTCCCAGGGTTTACTGTTATTTTCAATATAGCCAATATTTACCTCCTTCATCCTGGC
>DASUFG010000483.1:0-9401 GCA_036274715.1 Agriterribacter sp. | reverse complement strand
GAACTATGTTGAAAGGAAACAAACCTGAATTGTATACGGCGCTTTCACCCGCAATGCTGCATCTTTCCGATGCTGATAATACCGTAGTGGTCATTATTGATGTTTTACGTGCCACTTCTACGATAGCCGGGGCATTGTACAATGGTGCCAGCTATGTTTTACCGGTAGACAGCGTACAGGAATGTATAGAAAAAGGGGCAGCACTCGGCGCAATAACGGCCGGCGAACGCAATGGCCAGATAGCGGATGGGCTGGAGCATGGCAATTCTCCCCTGGAGTATTCGCGTGAATTCATTGAAAACAAAATACTTATACTTACCACTACCAATGGCACCCGGCTTTTGCATATGGTTCGCCGCGAAGGCGTAGAACATATCATTACCGGTTCCTTCCCTAACCTGTCTGCCGTGGCTTCCTTTCTAATCAACAAAAAGCAAAATGTAGTATTGGCCTGTGCCGGGTGGAAAGACAGGGTGAACCTGGAAGATACCCTGTTTGCAGGGGCATTGATAGAGCGGGTAAAAGAACATTTTTATATCAATTGCGATTCATCTGAAATAGCGCACGCATTATACAAAGAGGCAAAACCGGATATATACCGGTACCTGAAGGAAAAAAAAGCATCGCATTACCTGCGTTTGAGTGCGTATGGGCTTGAAAAAGACATTCAATATTGTTGCACTCCCGATATTGCACCAGTGTTGCCATTGTATACCGAAGGGAAATTAATAACAGCGCCCCTTGGCGTTCCGTTAGAGGTATAATTGCCTTCACCTTAACTTATTCATCATTGGTCTGCTGGGCTTTTTTTTGTAATTTCGCCAATTAACCTTTTTCCTGGCAAAGGGCAGGACGTAAGAATTTTTCGAAAGCATGGCTTTACCACATCTCATTAAGTTTGTATATAACAATGGCACAGACGAAGTAATCCGTAGAGGTAAAAAAATCCATTCTATTGGCTACGTTGAATTAGTTGAACATGATAACCTGTTGGGTTCGGTTACTTTTAGGGTAAAGGACGACAGCTATGCCACTTTTTACAAAGTATACATACATAAATATAAGGACCCTAAAGGTCTTTCGGTCCGGTGCACCTGCCCATACAACCTCGGCGATATTTGCCGCCATGAAACCGCAGCATTACTTCAGCTGCAGGATTTATTAGACAAGAATATTTTAGGTGAAAAGGATATTGTTTATAGTCAGCTTCATACCGTTATCAAAATGAAGGATATTGAACTTAAAACGATCAGGCTTTTGAGTTCCCCGGACAGTTATGAAGAAGCCGATAAAATATTGCGCACAAAAAAGGCGGATATCATATCTGCCGCAGACGAAAGGGTGGAAGCGAGCCTTTCATCCAACGGTGAAATTTTTCCCCTGGTGATTCAAAAAAATGAGGAAAGAAATTTTGACACCTCCTGTAAGTGCGATGAACAGGAACATCCGCTATGCATACACAAGGTTGCGCTCTTTCTGCAATTGCTCAATAGTTATGGCCCATATTATTTTGATTCTATCCGGAACTGGGATAAACAAAAGAATAAGCTACTCGAGGCTTATGGCTATTCGCTGGAAGATGATCTAAAAGGCAAATTTGAATTTAGTTATAAAGACGGGAAACCTTTTTTGCGGGTATTGGATGCTTCCATTAAAAGGTCCAACCCGGTACCGGCCGACGCCACGAGGCAGCAACAGGTTATTGAAGAAAAAGAAACCATAACAGCCGAAGAAGAGTCCCCGCTTTTTAATAGTAACCGCATAGGCGTAGTGTTTAACGAAACCAATGGCGTATATCCTTCTTTTGGAATAGATGCTATCACCGGCGAAACGGATGATAGTGGTACAAACTTTATCGGAAAAATTGAAAAACTCGACCTCGGAAAGTTTGTAAATGCGGATAGTTATACCGACCACGACAAACAACTGCTGCAACAGATTCGCAAATTGAATGAATCGGAGGTCAATAAGTATGTGAGCCGCAACTCCCCATTTTCCGGCATCTGGGAAAACATTATTCATCATGAAGATGATGACCTTCCCGAAGAAACCAAATCCCTGATCTCGGAGTACTGGTACCCCAAACTTGTGAAATTATTTAGCGGGCAGAAAGAAAACCCCCTTATCTATTTCTTGCCACGAAAGAAGAATTTCATTACGGCAAATTTATTGCCTGTTCAACTGGCTGAAGAAACCGCAACCCCGGTTTTTCACGTAAACACATCGAAATCAAGAATAGAAGTGGCCTGTTATGTTCAGGTAAACGGCCTGGAAGTACCTGTTCAGGAAAACGAATGGGGCAGTTCAATGCTTTTTAAATACGCAGATACATTTTATAACTGGAACCGGCAGGAAGACATTACCGAAGTAGACAGGTTTGCCAATAAAGAAAACCTGTTGATCAATGCAGCGGAATGGCCCGACTACCTCAAAAAAACGATCATACCCCTTACCAAAGAATATAAAGTTCGGTTTGCTGATCACCTGGTGCAGGAGGTAAAGGATGGCGATCCCGACGTGAAGGTTTTGTTACAGGAAAAGGGAGATTACCTGTTGTTTATCCCTGTGTTTTCGTACAAAGGCTTTGAAACCCGGTTTAATGCAAAAGATATCATTACACTTCCCATAGAGGATAAAGTGCTGGAAATTCACAGAAACCGTGAAATAGAGTTGCAGTTTATCAATAAATTAGAGAGCCTGCATTCTAATTTCATACATCCTGAAGGGGGTGCAACCCTGGCCTTAAAAGGAGCGGACGTATTGAAAAACAATTGGTTTTTCCTTTTTGTTGACAGCATGAAGGAAATGAATGTGCCTGTAGTAGGTTTCGACATTCTGAAAAATTTTCGTTTTAATACTGCCCGCCCTTCTACAGAAATCCACATCAGCAGTGGCATGGATTGGTTTGATGCTAAAGTGAAGGTGATATTTGGCGAACAACAGGTAAGTATAGACGAAATTAAAAGGGCTTTGGCCAATAAACAGCAATTTGTTCAGCTCAATGATGGCACCTTAGGTATATTGCCCGATGGCTGGCTGAAAAAATATTCGCTTCTGTTCAGGGTAGGAGAGGGTAAGAATAATTCTTTGCGCCTTTCTAAATATCATCTCAGTGTTATAGATGAACTGTATGATGAAAGAAATGAGGCTGAGGTAATGATAAGGCTGGAGGAAAAATACAACAGGCTCAGGGACTTTAACCGGATTAATGAAATTGATCCGCCTGAGCGGCTGGCACATATTTTACGTCCTTACCAGGTAGCTGGTTATCACTGGCTCAATTACCTGAGTGAAGTGGGCTGGGGTGGCATCCTGGCAGATGACATGGGCTTGGGTAAAACAGTGCAGGCGCTGTCTTTTTTGCAATTCTACCGCGATACACATCAAACTTTAAAAGCAATAGTAGTTTGTCCCACTACATTGATGTTCAACTGGGAAAATGAAATTAAGAAATTTACACCCGATCTTACATACTATATCCACCATGGCGGCGACAGGGGAAGAGAAAAAGAAATGTTTAATGCGTACAATGTTATCATTACAACCTATGGCACATTAAGGAGTGATATTAAACTGCTGACAGAAATACATTTCGATTATGTTATTCTAGATGAGTCGCAAGCCATAAAAAACCCGCAGAGCAAGGTGACAAAGGCTGCGGGGCTACTGGTGTCGAAAAACAGGCTTTGCTTAAGTGGTACACCCTTGCAGAATAATACTTTTGACATTTACGCCCAGATGAATTTCCTAAACCCGGGCATGCTGGGCAGCGTTGAATATTTCCGTAATGAATTTGCAACACCAATCGATAAGTTTGGAGAGCAGGACCGGAAAGAACATTTGAAAAAATTACTTTACCCATTTATCCTGCGCCGCACCAAAGAACAGGTAGCGAAAGATCTTCCGGAAAAAACAGAAACCATACTGTTTTGCGAGATGCAGGAGCCACAACGGGAAATTTACGAAGCCTTCAGGAACGATTACCGCAATAAAATATTAGGGGTGATCAGTGAACAGGGTATTGAAAGATCACAGCTCACCATTTTACAGGGTTTAATGAAACTCAGGCAAATCTGCGATTCCCCGGCTATAATGAACGAGCCGGAAAAATACCCGAACCATTCTATTAAACTGGAAGAGATAGTGAGGGAGATTACAGAAAATATCAGTAATCATAAGGCGCTCGTATTCTCACAGTTTCTGGGTATGCTTGCACTCATTAAAGAGAAATTGAAAGCCCTCGAAGTGCCGTTCGAATATTTTGATGGCAGCACCTCAGCTCCCGACCGGGAAAAAGCAATTAACCGCTTTCAGAACGATGAAACCTGCCGGGCATTTCTAATTTCTCTAAAGGCTGGTGGTGTGGGGTTAAACCTTACGGCGGCAGATTATGTATATATCGTGGATCCCTGGTGGAACCCAGCTGTGGAGCAGCAGGCCATTGACCGTACCCACCGCATCGGGCAAACTAAGAATATTTTCGCTTATCGTATGATCTGCAAGGATACCATCGAAGATAAAATTCTGCAACTGCAGGAAAAGAAGCGCTCTTTGGCAAGGGACCTTATTTCAGATGATAATACTTTCGTTAAGAGCCTTTCAAGAGAAGATGTGGAATATCTCTTTAGTTAAATCATGGGTCTATGTTCAATAAAAAAACCACCTCATGCAGGGGTGGTTTGCTTTTTTATGGTTACAGGCGTAATCAAACACGCTGGCTACAGGCTATCTAAAGTTCCTTTGTCGCGTCTTTTTTTGTGATAATACTTAATGGGATAAAAGTCTGGGCGCTGCATAAGTTTATTCAGCAGCCCGAAAAACAATTTGTTAAGGTCAAAAGGTTTTCTTGTAATAATTGAGTTCATGATGGCTATTATTAAAGGATTGGATGAGTCAATTTATAAATAACGTAGCTTAAGGTGGTTTATTATGTAAGCATGCATGTTAATTAAGGTTAAAGCATGTGCTTTGTACATTTTCTAAAATATATTTTTGCAGCTATATGAACCGGAAGTTCACCATATCGGTTAGTTTAATGACGGCAGCGATCGTTTTGATAGCGGCATTCCAGGTATATTGGATCACCGTAAAGATCAGTGAAGAACAAAGAATCCTCCGCATCCGAACCAATTTCATATTCCGGGAATCCGTTTTCGATATGCAATCTTCCAAACTCAAATTAGACAGCACTACAAGGCTGCGTTATGGTCTCCCTCCCGATATTGCACGGTTTACGGAAATTGTAAGAAAGCGGCTAAATGATTCTTTAAACAATATGCCTTCCCAACCGGCCCTGAAATCAATTATGACGGTGGAAAGACCGGCAGGTGCTCCTTTGGCAGATTCTGCGTTGCGAAACAGTTATAAGTCTGGTGGGCGTTTTTATGAATTTTTGGTGGGCATAGATTCCCTTCAGGACTCCCTCCGGATAAATGAAATTGCTGCTGCATACAGAAAAAATCTTCTTAAAGAAAGTATAAGTGTGCCATTCTCTATTACAAGAAAAGAAGAAGTGGATGAGCTACCTAAAGAATTACCTGTCCGGCCTGAATGGAACAAGGCAACAGTTGGGCTTACACATCCGATAACCTACCAGGTAGAATTAGGGGATACGTTTAACTATATTTTAGGAAGGGTTTTACCCCAGATTATTTTTTCACTTTTTTTGATTGGTCTCACCATCACAGCCTTCTCTGTTTTATACAGAAATCTCAAGGCGCAACAACGGCTTACGAATATCAAAAATGAATTTATCAGCAATATTACCCATGAATTAAAAACACCTCTATCCACAGTGAGCGTGGCTATTGAGGCTATAAAAAACTTCAATGTATTGCAGCAGCCCGAACGTACAAAAGAATATCTTGGCATAGCGGGCAATGAGCTGAATCGTTTGTCTTTGCTGGTTGATAAAGTGCTTAAACTTTCTATGTTCGAAAAGCAAGAAACAGAATTGAAGTATGAAGAATTTGATATACTTCAATTAACAAAGGACGTAATCGCGTCTATGGGTTTGCAATTTGAAAAGGCTAAGGCAAATGTTCATTTGGAAAGCACCGGCGACAGCTTTATCGTGAACGCAGATCATTTGCACATCACCAGTATCCTATACAACCTCCTTGATAATGCGCTGAAATACAGCAATTCACATCCAGAAATCAAAGTGAAGGTAAGTTGCAAAGAAAACACCTGCACCATCAGCGTAAAAGACAATGGTATAGGAATAGCAGCCCAGTATAAAAACAGGATATTCGAAAAGTTCTTCAGGGTGCCTACCGATAACAAACACAACATCAAAGGGTATGGACTGGGTCTAAGTTATGTAGCTCATATCGTGCAGCAGCATTCCGGCACCATTACCCTGCATAGCGAGCCCGGCAAAGGGAGTGAATTCATTATTAAAATACCCTTTACTCATGCAGAAAGTTAAAATATTATATGTTGAAGACGAAACCTTTCTTGCAAAAATTGTGAAAGAAAGTCTTGAAAGCAGGGGATACGAGGTTATCCACGAAATGGATGGCGCAGATGCGATGGCCAAATTCAATAATAACAAACCCGATATTTGTTTACTTGATATTATGCTCCCAAACAAGGATGGGTTTAGCATCGCAGAAGACATCAGGGTTTCCAATGTTTCTGTTCCCATCATTTTTTTGACAGCAAAAACGCAAACTGCAGACCTGGTTCGGGGATTTCACAAAGGAGCCAACGATTATATCCGTAAACCTTTCAGTATGGAGGAACTCATTGTACGTATTGAGAATGCGTTGCGCCGCCGCCAGGAAGAAACGCCTGGTAATGACAAAAGGGATGAAATACAGATTGGTCAATATGCTTTCAATCCGCATCGCCAAACATTAATATATAATCTTATTGAAAAAAAACTGTCATTCAGGGAAAGTGAATTGTTGAGATTGCTGTATGAAAACCGGGAACATGTTATTGACAGAAGAGATATTCTGAATGTATTGTGGGGAAGCGATTCCTTTTTTAATTCCAGGGCCCTCGATGTATACATTACCAAGATCAGAAGCTACCTGAAAACTGACCCTGCATTAGAGATTATTACGGTTAAAGGAATCGGCTACCGGTTTGTCATGGAATAAAAAATAGCCCAGTCTTAATTAAAAGACCAGGCATCAACCTTAACCATTCTTTAGTTACCTTAACCGTTTAGAACCGTAGAAAATTTTAAATATTTTTTGTCGGGTGAATAAATAAATAAACAGGAACCATCTTTAATGGCATCAATAATTGCTTTGTGTTCTTCCATCGGTATAGCCGGACAGCCGAAGCTTCGTCCCAGCATTCCTTTCTCCTGCAAAAAACGATCATTGGCATACGAGGCCCCATGAATAACAATACTGCGTCTCAACGCTTTATCATTAATGTTCTTCTCCATGCCCTTTAATCGCAGGGAGTATCCGTTCTCGCCCCGGTAAGTGGACTGGGTTACATAAAATCCAAGGCTGCTTTTATTGGACGATACCGCATTGGAGAAGCTGCGTGCATATTGCATGCCCGAATTTTTTCCATGTGCCACCCTCGTATTAAATAAGAGTTGGGTATTTTTAAGATCAATAACATACATTCTTTTTTCGCTGGAAGAGCGGGAAAAGTCTACTATGGTAAGAATACTGTCTCTGTTTAATTTGCCCCGTTTTGCTAACGCGTTGAATCCGCGCATGGCCATTTCGAGCACGTTTTTTTTAAGCCCGAATGCTGCAAGATGGGTACTATCATATAACTGGTTTACAAAAACATTGCGGGCCGCTGCATAAATATCGTTGGGAAGATAATAAGTAACTGTTGGAAGTACCGGTGTAAAGCGGCTTGATTTGATAATGCCCGAAATTAACGTGGGAGCAAAAAAAAGTAGGGCAAAGCCAAGGCTTTTGGACACGGAATAGCGTTTCATCGGATTGTAATTTCTAAGCCTCATATAAACGGTATTGCCTTTTAGATATTGTTACTCATATATCGCATAACACTTTTCAAACAAAGCAGCGTTTTTTTACCTAACCTTTTAAAAACCAGAAACCTTTCTTATTATTCAAGACCCGTAAAGGTATAAATATTGGGTTTAAATGTGCGGTTGTTTTGACATAGATTAACAGATTTAAAACCTGAAGTCTCTGTTGCCACCTTTAAATATAATGCATTAATTTCAGTTTGGCAAAACAGCTATCATTGATCAACGTTTTCCTTCATTTTTATAAGCGTATTGTTGGCATCCACAGTTATGGTGTAAATCATTTCAAACTGGTCCGTTATGGTTTTAAAGCCCGATAGCTCTTTTCTTACGTTGCTGCTCACAATTCCCTCTTTTAACTCCTTTAGCCTTATCTGCAACAGGTCCTGTATCATATCCCGGATTCTCATGAACCCTTTGTCTACTGTATCTTCTTCCGTAACTCCTTCATTTTGAACGAACGCGATCCCCCTTTTCATCTGCAGCTCAATACTGCGGGATACTGGTTTAAATGCATCTGAGTGATATCGGGGAGCGAGGGAATGGCCATAACTGGCCAATGTGGCAATATGTGAAGTAAGCATATGGTTGCTGACTACCAAATGGTGCAGCAATTGGGGTTGTTTATTATTTTTTTTAGGCTCCGACAATAAACGCTGAAAAGCATCCGAAAGATTGGCTAAGGCAACATAAGCCTCCTTTCTCGCTACCTTATGTGCTATTACTTCCGGTGGTTCTTTATAAAATGCCTGCGCAGCAGTACTGAAATAGCGGAGGTTAGCTTTCATCATTTCGTGAATATATTCCTTTAGCTGCTCCCCTTCCCATTTGGGTAAAAAGAACAAAGCAGCGGTAAAAGAAATAAAAGAACCAATAGCTGTATCTATTAACCTGTCGGTTGTAAGCGTTCTAAAGTCGGCAGGATGCAGGAAGTGAAATGAAAGTAAAACATAGGCTGTGATACCTGCTACACTCAGGGCGTATTGTATTTGTAAAAAACTATAGGCAATGATCATGGAAAATATCATGAAGCCAAATAGTATGGTATTGTTTTTTACATAATACAATAATAAAAAGCCAGCGACAGCCCCGGCAATAGTGCCGGTGAGCCTTTCTGCATTTCGTTTCTTACTTATACTGTAAGCGGGCTTTAGTATGGTAACAATGGTAAGCAGTATCCAGTAGCCATGTCCGAACGGAAGAAACTGTGCAATAAGATATCCGGTAATCATGCATATACTTACCCGGAGTGAATGACGGAATATGTTTGACTGTAACGAAAAATTTTCAGCCAGCAGTCCGATGTCAAACTCCTGCCGCGAAACAAAATTCTTTACATCTATCTCAGGCTTCACCTCTTTACTTGAAGCGCTGCTATAGGCGCTGTATTTGTACAGGCGCTTAATACGTTCGGCGATGTCTTTAA
>DASUFG010000482.1:0-4392 GCA_036274715.1 Agriterribacter sp. | reverse complement strand
TCCTGTTTCATTCCTGCCTGTTTTAAAGCCTTTGGAACTGCTTCAACGGGGCCTATCCCCATAATTCGTGGATGAACTCCCGCTGATGCACAGGCTACCAATCTTGCCAGTGGTTTAAGTCCTAGTTCCTTTACCATCTTTTCTCCCATCACAATTACAAAAGCCGCTCCGTCGCTGGTTTGGGAAGAGTTACCGGCAGTGATGGTGCCACCGGCAGCAAAAGCAGGCTTTAGTTTCGCCAGGGCTTCAATAGACGTATCGGGTCGGGGACCCTCGTCAGTATCCACTACATAAATTCTAGTTTGCCTTTTCCCTTTCGCATCTACATAAACATCTTCGACTGTTATGGGCAGTATTCCATTTTTAAAATACCCGTTTTGTATTGCCTGTATAGCTTTTTGATGTGAATGATATGAAAATTCATCCTGATCTTCCCGGCTCACACTATACTCCTTAGCCACCGCTTCAGCAGTTAGCCCCATGTTCAGGTAATAATCGGGTTCGTCTTTAGCGATTGAATAGGCTGGAACAGTTTTCCATCCTGCAGTAGGAACAAGGCTCATACTTTCCGTGCCACCGGCAATGATACATTCTGCCTGGCCGGTACGGATTTTTGCTGTCGCAATGGCTATTGTTTCCAAGCCTGACGCACAATAGCGGTTTACCGTCATACCGGGCACTTCAATACCCAAGGCCCTGGCGGCAATAATTCTTCCAACCTGTAAGCCCTGTTCGGCCTCCGGAACTGCATTTCCCACAATCACATCGTCAACTCTTTTAGCATCCAGCTGAGGTACCGATGCCAATAAAGCGTTTATCACTTGTATAGCCAGATCATCCGGTCTCGTGAACCGAAATCCTCCTCGTTTTGACTTTCCTACGGCGGTGCGAAAACCTGCCACTATATACGCATCCTGCATGATTATATTTTTAGTTGTTTATGCAACTTTATGTTTCAAAGATAAATGTTCCTTATATGGATACCAAAATCTTGCACTCCATTTCATTCAGTAACTTCGCGCCGCTTATGTATAAATTTTTACGCAATATTTTGTTCTTTTTCCCGGCAGAGGGTGTACATTATTTTTCCATGAACCTATTAAAAGTTGTATGTAACATCGGATGGATGCGGAAACTTATCAAAGCGCTTTTTAAACCTGGCAAAGATGACCGTTTAGTAACGACGCTTCATACGCGCTATTCGTCTCTTACGTTCTCAAATCCCGTTGGACTAGGTGCCGGGTTCGACAAAAATGCGAAGTATCTCAGGGAACTGGAATGCCTTGGTTTTGGGTTTGTAGAAATAGGAACAGTCACCCCAAAGCCACAAGAAGGGAGCGATGTACCCAGGTTGTTTCGTTTACCTAAAGATAGAGCCCTTATTAACAGAATGGGCTTTAACAATGATGGGGCAATAGTGATAGCAGAAAGGTTGCGAGCATGGAAAGAAAGCCAGTCTCATACCGAAGATGCATTACCACTGATTATTGGCGGCAATATTGGAAAGAATAAGTTAACAACTAATGAGGATGCGTGGAAAGACTATGAAATATGCTTTAACACGTTGTTTAATTGGGTAGATTATTTTGTAGTAAATGTTAGTTCACCCAACACACCCGGCCTGCGGGCATTGCAGGAAAAAGATTCACTGAAGAAAATATTATTAAACCTGCAATACATCAATGCGGCCAAGCCTCATCCAAAGCCTATACTGCTGAAAATTGCACCAGACTTAAGCACAGAACAAATTAGTGATGTGGTATCCCTGGCAAAGGAAATACAGCTTGATGGCATTGTAGCTACCAATACAACAACAAGCAGGCAGGCGCTACATACAAGGCCTTCATTGATAAATGATATTGGGCCGGGAGGATTAAGCGGGAAACCCGTACAGCAAAAATCAACCCAAGTCATAAAACAAATTACGGCTGAAACAAATGGACTAATCCCCCTTATAGCAAGTGGTGGAATATTTAACGGAGAAGACGCCGCAGAAAAAATGAAGTCTGGAGCTGTACTGGTGCAGGTTTGGACAGGCTTTATTTATGAAGGGCCCGCAATTGTAAAAAAAATATGCAAGCATCTATTGCTTAGAAATTTTTTTCGTTAGCGCTGATGCATCCAACGAACTTCTTTCCGATTCAACCTTTTGAAAATCTTTAAGTGCGTGTAAAACTACTATTGCGAAGATAACCAATAACAATGTGATGACGCTTCCCGGAGCGGTTCTACTTTTCATGTTGTGTTGTTTTAAATCCTAAAAGTCCTAAAAGGTTGGGGGGGAAGCAAGTGGTTATTCAGAACCAGAATTGGAGATTATGCAGCGAAGATAGTCAAAAATGAAACTTATCCAATTATATCCGCCATCAGTTGAAAAAAAATTTGTACCCATAGCATTGTTAGGTCAACGCGTTTTCGCATTCAGGTGTTCGAGCATGCAGTCGCAAAAATTGAAACGGTTATGTGTTCTTGTATAATTCCAATAACCCATCCGGCAAATCAACAAATACCTTCTTGTTTTTTTTATCCACCTTCAGTAATGTCTCCTGGTGTAATGGAATCAGTATTTCTTTACCGTCAAGCATCATCTTGCACAACACCTGGTGCGGCTGTTCTATTACTTCATCTATTTCGCCGATATCTTCACCTTTGTCAATTAAATGATACCCAAGCAATGAAATGGGAGCAGTCTTTGCAGAGAATTTTTCAAAGTCATTCTCCTCCATCCACACTTCCTTTTGAATTAATTTTAAAGCAGCTTCCCGTGAATGAATATCTTCAAGTGTCAGGTAAATTTCCCGCTCGTTCTTAATACGCGAAGCCTGCACAAAATAAGGCAGGAAGGAGGATTTTTGATCTTCTAAAAAAACCGCCCGAATTCCTTTGATCGATGTTTTTTTGCCCAAGCTGTGTAATAATATCATTTCTCCCTGCACGCCAAAAGCAGAAACGAATTTTCCTATTTTATAATACTGGGGCATTACTTTAGTCTAAATTTCTGGAATGTTTCAACACAACCGGAATAACGGGGCAAAGGCTAACAAAAAAAGCCCTGCACAGATGCAAGGCAATTAAATTCAGTTGAAGAAACTTTATACTCAGTTACCTTCTTCTTCTTTTTGTTCAGCTTTTTTTGGGGCAATAGGCCTTCGGGGCCTTCTTGCCTTAGCAGCTTCCTCCTGCTTTTGCCTGATGCTGCCTTCATGTTCTTCGTGCCATTGCTGGAACTTTCCCATTGCAGTTGCTTCATCAAATAAGCCCAAACTAACACCACGCAACAAATGTTTGAGATACAAAACTCCTTTGTAAGACAAAATCCGGCGAACGGTATCTGTTGGTTGAGCTCCTTTCTGTAACCAGTCCAGCGCTTTTTGCCTGTCTAGCTGAACAGCTGTAGGTTGGCCCAATGGATTGTAGGTACCGATCTTCTGGATGAATTTACCATCCCTTGGCGCACGGGCATCGGCTACCACTATAAAATAGAAGGGTCTCTTCTTGCTCCCGTGACGTTGTAGTCTGATTTTAACAGCCATAAAAAATAAACATTTTAAATGGGTGATACATTATGGTTTCTTTCTAAGGTTTGCGAAGATAAGGCTTGCAAACTATTTCCCAAAAATTAAAAATACAAAAAATCATCGTTTCCCCAAACCCATTCTTCCCATCGGCATCTTATTCATTGTTTTCATCATTTGTTTCATCTGCTCAAACTGCTTCATAAACTGGCTTACTTCTGTAAGGTCTTTGCCGGCACCCTTGGCAATTCGCGCCCGCCGCCCGGGATTTATTACATCTGGATTTGCCCTCTCAAAAGGCGTCATAGAGTTAATAATGGCCTCTATACCTTTAAAAGAATCGTCGCTAACATCAACATCTTTAATGGCCTTGCCCATACCCGGTATCATCCCCACCAGATCCTTGATGTTTCCCATTTTCTTAATCTGCTGCAATTGATCTAAAAAATCCTGGAAATCAAACTGGTTTTTCCGCATTTTCTTTTGGAGTTTGGCAGCCTGCACCTCGTCAAACTGTGCCTGGGCCTTCTCTACCAAAGTAGTAATATCCCCCATTCCTAAAATGCGTTGAGCCATCCTTTCCGGATAAAACACATCCAAAGTATCTAATTTCTCTCCGCTGCTTACAAACTTTATGGGCTTTTTAACGGTGTATTTAATAGATAATGCAGCACCGCCGCGGGTATCGCCATCTAACTTAGTAAGTACAACACCACTAAAATCAAGCCTTTCGTTGAATGTTTTTGCGGTATTTACAGCATCCTGACCGGTCATCGCGTCCACCACAAAAAGAATTTCCTGAGGATTAACGGTATTTTTGATTTGCTCCACCTCCTGCATCATAGCTTCATCCACTGCCAAACGACCGGCGGTATCT
>DASUFG010000481.1:0-2232 GCA_036274715.1 Agriterribacter sp. | reverse complement strand
GTCAAGCCCGGGTACATCTGCTTCTTTTCGCTGGGCAACTATATATCAGCAAACATTTCCGCTGCAATTCAGCCGGATACAGTTGGAAAGAAACCTTGCGGGAAGAACCATTTCCGGCAAAACAGACAACGTGCTGATGCTTAAACTGGCGCTTGCTGAATTTGGGCAAGGAGGCCAGGTAAAGATCATTTTAGATAGTGCAGATGCCGTTACCTATTCCACAGTTGGAATGAATGACAGTATTTACCTGCAAAAGGAGGGCGGTCGCTGGAACATTACTGATGCACCAGGCTTTGAACAAAAAGGCCCGCACCGGTACGGCACGTTTAAAGAAGCATTCAACCATAAGATGGTTTTTGTGTATGGAACCAAGGGTAACAAGGCTGAAAATGAATGGGCCTTTAATAAGGCACGTTATGATGCTGAAAGCTGGTACTATCGCGGAAATGGGGCCGTGGACGTAATAACCGACAAGGAATACGCTACAGGCAAATTTGCAAACCGTGGTGTTATTTTATTTGGAAATGCCCAAACCAATAGCGCCTGGAACCTTTTACTCAGCAACTCACCGATCCAGGTAAACCGCAATGCCATCAAAGTTGGCGATAAAACATGGACGGGGGATGACCTGGCTGCGTATTTTATATGGCCCATTAATAACTCACCGAATACTTCAGTGGGTGTAATAGCGGGTACAGGATTGAAAGGAATGGGAGCAGCCAATGCCAACCAGTATTTTGCCGGTGGGAGTGGTTTTCCGGATTATATGGTTTTCCGGTTGAATATGCTCCACGATGGGGGAGATGCTATAGAATGCGCAGGTTTTTTTGATAATCACTGGCAGTTGGATGATAAGAACAATTCAGTAAAAGAATAATATTTCCGGCTCAAAACAAATAACTTAACGTCGCACACGGAATATTTTCAATAATGTTTAGCGCCTGCCTTTTGCGTATTCAACCAGGCAATAACGGCCCTTATCTCGCCATGCGAAACCGCATCACCTAGCTGTTCTTTAACAGGCGATGTTGCGTTGCCATTTCCTGTTTGTTCAATAACCTTGCGAATGGTTTCTATTTTCGCCTCCGGTACCAAATCGGTTATATAGATATCACCACTTGGAATGAAATAACTTAAGTGACCTTCGATAGTACCGGTAGCCAGTCCCCTCAAAGCGGCGATTTCTGGAATCGTTTTGCCGTCTTTAAATAGTTCAAGGCTCATGCGCTTTGTATTGCCCTTTTTGGGTTTCAACTCCTCAATGACAGCTACCTGCTCTGTAACAGCTTCGGGTGAAATTAATTTGGTTTTTTGTACTTCCGCCTGTTGCAGAAGTTCGGTAATTTCCGTTCCGTTCATTAGCCCTTCAGACAGTTGCGCAGCCTGCAAGATCTGCTGTTTTTTTCGTGAGATGTCCAGTTCTAAATTTCGCAGTTCGCCAAGGTATTTTTTCACTTTCTTTTTCACCTTTATTTCATTTACATGCATTTTCAACGAGCTCCGCATATCGTCCAACGTTTTAGTAAAATAAGTGGATGCGGCTATAATACGCTCATGAAGGCGACTATACCCTTCTTGCCCCGTTTCGATCAGCAAGAGAGATAGTTGCTTGTTGAATTTTTCGCTCACATTCATCTGCGTTCGCGCCACGGTTAACATATTTTGTGCCCATTGAATGGCATTGTTTTTACCGGGTATTTGCCGACGTTCGTAATCTTCATAGTAAATGTTAATGCGGTCCACCAGTTTTACGAAATGAAAGGCACGGCTTAATGTCTGTTTAATAAAATGCTTTTGTTCCTGCTGCAATTGATCCTCAATTTCTTTATCATCCATTTCGGTTTGGGCAAACTGCAGTACGCGTTTATCGGTATGAATACTTTCAGGATGAATACGGGAATACAATACCAACCCATCCAGCGAAGTAAGCCTGCTTAACGCCACATATACCTGTCCGGGCGCGAAGGATGCACCGGCATCAATAATGGCTTTAGTAAAAGTGAGCCCCTGGCTTTTATGAATAGTTATTGCCCATGCTAACCGTACAGGATACTGCGTAAAACTGCCCAATTCTTCTTCCTCAATGCTATCCTTTTCCTTATCGTAGTGATAGCGGATGTTTTTCCAGGTTTCCTTTTCCAGCAACAGTTCATCACTACTCTCTGGGAATTTTATGAATACCTGGTCTTTATTTACCCGGCTTACTATTCCAATCTTCCCGTTGTAGTACCT
>DASUFG010000480.1:0-2919 GCA_036274715.1 Agriterribacter sp. | reverse complement strand
TTGGCACCAATGGCGGGTTAAACTATTTTCAACCCCGAACCGGGCAGTTTAAAAGGATAACCAGTAAAACCACCCAAATCTATCCGTCCGGGTTAATGGAGAAAGTGGAGCATGGGGAAAACGCAATAGCCAGTATACGGGAGGTTCCGGACAACAAAAATCTGACGACACCCTTTGAAGTAAAAGAAGCAGGCACATACCTTATAGCCATGGTGGGTGAGGGCGATGCAGGCAGTATGGCGGATGTTGGCTGGTTGGAGAATGCGGCAGGAGACAGTATATGGACGTCTTTCAATTTTTATCAAACTAACTATGCGGGGGGCGCGGATAAAAACAGGATAAAAATTGACCTGGTTGAGCTTGTACCGGGAGCGTATAAATTACGGTACAAAACAGACGACAGTCATGCGTTTGGCAAATGGAATTCGGCTCCGCCTGATCTCACTTCGCTGTATGGAGCTGAGGTGTTTAAAGTAAATAGCGCCGCCGAAAAACAAACCATCCAGGCGCTTTTAACGGCCGATCAAAATGGAATGGCGATCAGCGGCAGCAATATCAGCGCAATAGCCGTAACGGATCAATACATTTGGGTGGGCACCAACCCCGATGGGCTCAACAGGATGGATCCTTCCGGTAATGCCGTGAAAACCTATCAGTATGATCCTGCCGATGATAATACAATCAACAGTAGTGTAATTACAGATGTTGCCGTGGATGAAAATGGAATGGTTTGGATTACCACCGATGCCGGCCTAAATAAACTGGATCCCAAAACCGACAGCATTACCCATTACACCGAACAGGATGGGTTACCTACCAACCTGGTGGAAAATGTTTTGACCGGTACCACTGGAGAACTCTGGTTGTCCACGCAGAATGGCTTATCGCAGATGGTCACCAATCAATCGCTGGGTAAAGTTACTTTTATAAACTACAGTTCAGAAGACGGGTTGCTGGGCGACGCATTTATAACACAGGTTGCGGCACGAATGCCTGATGGTCAATTTTACTTTGGAGGCGACCAGGGATTGAATGCAGTGAGCAAGGTAAAGGCAAATAATTTTCCGCCCGATTTGATTATTTCTGACCTACTTATCTCCAATAGGTCGGTATTCGACATGGGTGGCGATTCCCCGCTGGCTGCCGATTTGCTTTCCTCAAACCCCATTAAGCTGGCATTTGATCAAAACAACCTCAGCTTTGAGTTTGCCGCGCTGCATTATGCCAATCCTAAAAAAAACCAATATGCCCATATTTTAAAGGGTTATGATAAAGACTGGGTGTACGACAATCGTAACTATGCGTCTTATACCAACCTCGCACCGGGGGAATACGAGTTTGTGGTTAGGGCCTCAAATGCCTATGGCGTTTGGAATGCGCAGGGAAAATCCGTTAAGATCACCATCCTACCGCCCTGGTATGCTACATGGTGGGCGTATGTATTGTATGCACTCACTTTTATTGGCATAGCCTATTTATTATTCAGGTACCAGCGTAAACGCATTGTTCATATCGCCAGGGAACGGGCAAGGGCGAGGGAGATGCAGCACGCAAAAGAGATAGAGAAAACCTATACCGAACTCAAGGCCACACAAACACAACTCATCCATTCCGAAAAAATGGCCAGCCTTGGAGAACTTACTGCAGGCATTGCGCATGAAATTCAAAACCCGCTAAACTTCGTCAATAATTTTTCGGAATTGAACGCTGAACTGATTGAAGAATTGAAAATTGAGCAATCGAAAGATAAAAGTGAAAGAGATGAAAATCTTACAAATGAATTATTAAATGATATCGCGCAGAATCTTGCAAAAATTGCGCACCATGGCAAACGTGCCGACGCAATTGTGAAAGGCATGCTGCAACACAGCCGCAGCAGCAGCGGCGAAAAAGAGCCCACCGATATCAACGCATTGGTCGACGAATACCTCCGCCTTTCCTATCATGGATTAAGGGCCAAAGACAAATCATTTAACGCAATTATGAAAACGGATTTTGACCAATCCCTGTCTGCCAACGGAACGGGAAATGGAAAAATAAATATCGTTTCGCAGGATATAGGAAGGGTAGTATTGAATTTGCTCACCAATGCGTTCTACGTGGTGAACGAAAAAAAGCAGATGAACATTGCAGGCTACGAACCAACCGTTTCCGTATCTACAAAAAGGACGGGTGACAAAGTAACGATAAAAGTGGTTGATAATGGCAACGGCATACCTCGGTACGCATTGGATAAAATATTCCAGCCTTTCTTTACCACTAAACCTTCGGGGCAGGGAACAGGTTTAGGATTGAGTTTGAGTTATGATATCGTGAAAGCGCATGGCGGCGAGTTGAAAGTGGATACTAAGCAGGGTGAGGGAACTGAGTTTGTGATACAGTTGCCTGTGGTCTGAATGGCCCTGCCCGAAGCGTCATCCAGGTGGGTTTATGGCTCCGGCCGAACGACTTAGTTAGGCCCAGGAAGTGCATCACAAAAAGGAAATATTCAAGGATGAATATTTGAATTTTTTAAAAAAGTTTAAGATCGAGCATAATGACCAGTATGTGTTTCAGGATTTGGTGTAGAAATGTTCCGAGCCAATGGCTCTCAAGTTTTAGTTGTGTAACCCGTAACGGGTTGAAACCCGTTGTTACAAAAAAATTGAGCCTACAACTCTTGGGAGAATGAGCTTGCAAATAGGAAGGTTGACAAATATTTAAACTGCTGCCCGGACATGTCTAATTTTCTTTAGGGAAAAGAAGACCCGTCATTTTGAAACATAAATAAAGAGTATATTAAGCCAATAAAAGGGATAGCATTTGAACAGTTATTCAATAATTTAGCATTAGAAGCATATCTATGATAGGTGATTTTGTTCTCATCATTGTTATTTCCCGCTACCTCCGTAAGGGATTACCTGTTTCTGATCAATCCCG
>DASUFG010000479.1:0-16753 GCA_036274715.1 Agriterribacter sp. | reverse complement strand
TAGCAAAACCAATAAGCCCTGGAGTGCAGGGCTTATTGATTAACAGGTATGTAAAAATTACTATTTACCGGTGATATTGCAGCATCCACTCGTATACGTTCATATTGTTTTCCTTATACGTAACGCTATAGGCTTGCGACCAGGCATCGTGCCCTGTAGCATCAAATATGGTCATGATGGCTTTCGGGTTAATATTGTAATTATTGATCATATTAATATACCCTTTTGTATTATTAACCGAAACTTTATCGTCGCCTTCATTATGGAATGCCCAAACAGGAAGATTATTGTTTGCGATCGTTTTAGCTTTTGTTTCGGTGGTAGTGGATGCCCCGCAAACGGGCACAATGGCTGCCGCCTTCGAGGCGTATTTTCCCGCATAATCCCATGTTCCCCCGCCACCCATACTTAACCCTGTTACGTATATCCGCGTTTGGTCTATTCTTAATTTAGAAGTAAAATAATTGATCACCGCGTTAACATCATCGCCTGATGGCCATGTTTTAAACTGCGGAGAAATTACGATGAAAGAAAACGTTTTCCCTCCCGATGTAAAACTGGCAGGGAATTTCTTATTTTTTATTTGGGCGTAGGGTCCTCCTGATATTTTCGCCAGGTCCACTGCGGTTCCGTTTCCGAGTGCACTTTGTCCATGTAAAAAGATGATCAAAGGATATTTCTTGGTAGTGGAATCGTAACGCGCTGGCAGGGCCCTGTAATAACCGTTACAGTTAGTCGTAATGTTACTGGTTATTGCTGTCTGGATGGGGGGCTTTGTTTCAGCTACCTCATTATCGGGTTTTGTTGTGGGTTGTGTTATTGGGGTAACCGGTGTTTCAGTTTGTTCATTTTCGGGTGCAACGTTTTCTTTTTTACAGGAGAAAACCATTATGAACATGAAGGCAATACATAACAATTTGATAATTGCTTTTTTCATGGGATCAGATTTTTATGATAACGGAATAGTACCGTTCATTATTCAAATCTGATGCCGCAAGCCATTAACAAATGTGAATATCTATTCTTCCATTTCCTTTTTAATGGTATCCGAAATAGTGACGAGTACCTTATCTATCCGGTGCCCGTCCATATCCGCTACTTCAAATGTAAATCCCCGCCATTCAAGCGTGTCGCTGGTATGAGGAATACGTTCCAGTTGATGTAAGATAAATCCCGCCAGGGTATCAAAATCATGCTCTCCTTCGTTCATCCACTCCGTTTTTTCAAAAGCTCTCAAAAAATCATAGAAAGGAATTTGGCCATCAACAAAATATGTGCCGTCATCTCTTTCTACTATTTCGTAGTCTTCCTCGTCTGTTTCCGGTATATCGCCCACGATCGCTTCTAGTATATCATTCAGGGTGATCATGCCCAAAAGACTTCCATATTCATCCACCACAAAGCAACAATGTATTTTGGTTTCTTTAAAACGTTCCAACACCTGGTAAGCGGTATTATTTTCAGGTACAAAGAGCGTCGGTTGCATGATCTCGCTGAGCAGCGTTGTGCTTTCGTGCACATACAGATCCTTAATAGATACCACACCCTTAATGTCATCAATGTTCGTTTCGCAAACAGGATATACAGAGTGAGGTTCTGCAACAATTTTTTCTTTTATTTTTGCTTCATCCTTGTGCAGGCTAAACCACACAATATCATTGCGATGTGTCATTAAGGAGGTTATATTCCTGTCGCCAAGGTGAAAAACCCGTTCAATAATTTCCTGCTCAGCTTCCTCAATGGTACCTTGTTCAGTACCCTCGCTAATGATAGCTTTGATTTCCTCTTCTGTTACCTGGTTATCTTTTCCCCGTATATTCAGCAGCTTTATGATATAATAAGTAGACTTGCTCAAAAACCAAACAAAGGGATAGGCAATCCTGCTCAGCACACGCATTGGGCCCGCAAGAAGTTTAGCAATGTTTTCAGGGTGCGAAAGCCCTATTCGCTTTGGAACCAGTTCTCCTAATATCAATGTAAAATAAGTAACAATAATTACCACAATTGCCGTGGCAGATCCATTGGCATAAGGCCGAATCCATTCAAACCTGTTGAGGTATCCTACCAAATCAGCCTTTAACGCTTGTCCTGAAAAAATACCGGTAAGAATTCCGATCAGGGTAATTCCAATTTGTACAGTGGAGAAAAAAGTATCTGGTTTTTCTGATAATTTTAAAACCTCCTTTGCTCTTTTATCCCCCTTTGCGGCTTGTGTTTCAAGCCGGGTTTTGCGGGAAGACACTACCGCGATCTCTGCCATTGAAAAAATACCATTCAATAAGATTAAACCCAGTATAATCAAGATTTCGATCATAATATATGAAGTTAAGCCAAAGTGAATAAACCGGCTTTCTTATTAAAAGCCCATGCGGTGCATGCCCCGATTGCGCAACCTAAGAGTGCACCGCAGGCGATATCCAGTGGGAAATGCACACCCACATATACCTGTGCGTATGAAATACCCAGCGCCCAAATGAAAAAAAGCCATCGCCACATACTGGGAATAAATAATAATGTATTGAATGCAAACATCGCCATTCCAAAATGATTGGTGGCATGCGAGGATAAAAAACTATATGGTCCGCCACACCCTACCAATAAACGAACCGAGTCTGCAAGATGCGGGTCAGCGCACGGGCGCAACCGGCCAACCCATGGTTTTATCACAGAACTGCTTAACCTATCCGTTATGGCAAATGTGATCAAAAAAAAAGCAATCCACCAAAATCCTTTCTTCCTGAAGTTAATAAGCATAAAAACCAAAGCGAACAAGTAAAGGGGTGACCAGAAAAACTGGTTTCTGAGCAAGGGCAAAAGCCAGTCGAGAAAAGCAGTATGCCACTGCCCGTTTATTTTAAAAAACAATTCGATATCATGTTGTATGAGGGAACTCATGCTACTGGATTTTTACTATAAAAAAATGCTTTGGAATTTGCACTGGGAGATAATTCGGAATGGTCAGCAAAACAATGGAGTTGCAAGAAGCTAAGGTTGCCCGACATGTAGCGAATAAATTGTTTAGGCAAATGTAATTATACTTTTACAACCGGTCTAATTCTGCCGGCATACTTATCGTGCGATCTGTTTTTTTCGCTGCTTCTGCCTTTATTTGATCATAAGTGGGTACAACCTTTTGCAATAAACACATGATGAGCAAGCCTCTGATACAATTTTGCTGTGGTAGCGCTTTTGTGTGATATTGGCGTATTTCTTTAGCGCCATAACTACACAACAATGCATAGAGATGTACCGATTTGAAAAATTAAACTAAGTTTGCATCCTTAAATCATTAGTATCGTGGCATTGATTAAGAGCATTTCTGGAATCAGGGGTACCATCGGCGGAACACCCGGGAACACACTTTCACCTTTGGATGTAGTAAAATTTACGGCAGCCTATGGAAGTTGGCTGGTTAACAAGAAAGAAAAGAAGAAGATAGTTGTGGGAAGAGACGGAAGAATAAGTGGCGCAATGATTCGCGACATTGTAGTGAGTACAATAAATGCATTGGGGATTGATGTCATTGATCTGGGGTTAAGCACCACACCCACTGTGGAGCTTGCCGTTGTAATGGAGGAGGCCGGAGGCGGAATTATTTTAACTGCCAGCCATAACCCTAAAGAATGGAATGCCTTAAAATTATTGAACAGTAAAGGTGAATTTATTTCCGCGCAGGATGGAAGGGAAGTGCTGGAAATAGCAGGGGCTGAAAATTTTAATTTTGTAGCTGTCGATCACTTGGGTGCGGTAACAACTGATGACACTTATCTCCAAAAACATATTGAAGCGATTACTTCACTCGACCTGGTTGATATTCCCGCTATTACAGAAAGAAAATTTAAAATTGTTGTTGACGCGGTAAACAGCACAGGTGCCCTGTTTGTGCCAGCCTTGTTGGAGGCGCTTGGAGTAGCACCGGAGGATGTAACCGTAATAAACGACGAGGTGAATGGTAAATTTGCCCACAACCCTGAGCCATTGCCTGAAAACCTTGTGGAACTCGCTAATATAGTGAGAAAAGGGAGCGCGGATATGGGAATAGCGGTAGATCCGGATGTTGACCGCCTTTGTTTTGTTTGCGAAGATGGGACTATGTTCGGAGAAGAATATACACTGGTAGCCGTAGCAGATTATGTGTTACACAAAAAGCAAGGCAACACCGTTAGCAATATGTCTTCTACCCGTGCTTTGAAAGATGTAACCCTAAAACACGGTGGACAATATTACCCCAGCGCTGTAGGCGAGGTAAATGTGGTTAACCGGATGAAAGAAGTAAATGCAGTAATTGGCGGAGAAGGCAATGGCGGCATTATTTTACCCGAATTGCATTATGGGCGCGACGCGTTAGTGGGCATCGCTTTGTTTCTGACGCACCTTGCCCATTCAAAAAAGAGCATCAAACAATTACGGGGCACCTACCCGGATTATTTTATCAGTAAAAATAAGCTGGAACTCGAAGACGGAGTAAATGTGAAAGAGGTGTTTGAAAAGATTAAAGTTAAATATAAGAGTCACCCGGTGAATTCCGAAGACGGACTTAAAATTGAATTTGACGACGACTGGGTGCACCTTCGTACAAGCAATACGGAACCTATTATCCGTATATATGCAGAGAGCCATTTTGAATCTACTGCGAACAATATAGCCCTGCGTTTAATGCAGGATATCAGGGAATTGAAATAGCGTTCATGGGTAAGGCTCGTGCCACCCGTTGAATGTGCTGTGATGGATAAACTTAAATTTCGTGCAGGAAAGAATATATTTTGATAACGCTGCTACCACTGCGTTGGCGCCTGAAGTATTGGAGGTGATGTTACCCTATCTTACAGAAAAATTTGGTAACCCTTCCGCCATCTATTCATACGGAAGGGAAAGCAGGTTGGCTATTGAGAATGCCCGGAAGTCGGTAGCTAAAATATTGCATGCACATCCCGCTGAAATCTTTTTTACTAGCGGCGGAACGGAAAGTTCCAATACCGCGATAATAGCGTCGGTACGGGATTTAGGCTGTAAAAGAATTATAACTTCAGCCATTGAGCATCACGCCGTATTGCATACTGTGGAGTTCTTACGCAATATCGGCGAAGCGCAACTTTTTTTTGTTAAAATATTGCCCGATGGCCATATAGATATGGAGAACCTTGAGCAATTGCTTGCGGCCAGTGAAGAAAAAACCCTGGTAACGCTCATGCATGCCAACAATGAAATTGGTAACCTGCTCGACCTGAAAGCGGTGGGCGAAATGTGTAAGATATACGGCGCCATATTTCATTCCGATACGGTGCAAACCGTTGCACATTACCCCTTCGACCTGCGGCATACACCGGTTCATTTTATTACAGCTGCCGCGCATAAATTTCACGGCCCCAAAGGCGTCGGTTTATTATACATTAACGAAAATGTAAAGATTCAGCCCTATATGCATGGCGGAAGCCAGGAAAGAAATATGCGTGCAGGCACAGAAAATATTTATGGTATTGTGGGTTTTGCCAAAGCGCTTGAGCTGGCTACTGCGAATTATGAAACGGAAAACGTTGCCATAAAATCCATCAAACTGTATATGGTGGAACAACTAAAAACACACATTAAAGGTGTTGGTTTTAACGGCGATGCGTCGGGGCGAAGTTTGTATACGGTTTTGAATGTAAGCATTCCCAAGACTGAAAAATCGGAAATGCTTTTGTATAATCTCGATATTAATAATATTTGTGCATCCGGCGGCAGTGCATGTACGAGCGGCGCCGACCAGGGTTCCCATGTTATTCGCGCTGTTAACAACAATCCCAACCGCGTTGCAGTTCGCTTTTCATTTTCGCGTTATAATACTACAGAAGAAGTAGACAGAGTGATAGAAAAATTAAAAGAACTGATCTGAGCCATCATTCTGTATTTAAAAGAATATGCCCGTTCGCCAATATAAAATCACGAAATTTCAGACAAGGTCAAAAATGCGCGAAAAAGCGGACACTTACGGCTGTACTTTATTGAATGTTGAGTTTATACCTTTTCTCTTTTATCTATAGCTTCCAATAACGCTTCGTGTAAAGCAACCACTTGTGGTATTACCAATTGCTGTTCGTCGTTATATACTACAAAATCACAGAGCCTCATTTTTATATTTTCATTTACCTGGCTGCTCATTCGTTTTATCACCTCGTCACGGCTAATCCCATCCCGTTGCATGGTGCGGTGTATGCGAAGTGTTTTGGGGGCGAATACGCCTATTACCAGGTCGAGGTTTTCCTGCGAACCACTTTCAAAAATTAAAGCCGCTTCTTTAATAACATAGGGTGAGTGCTGTTTTTGCATCCATTGTTCCGCGTCTTGTATCGTAGCCGGGTGAACCAGGCTATTGAGCAGGGCTAATTTTTCTTTATTTTCAAAAACAACCGAAGATATATACCCACGGTTAAGTAAGCCGTTTTTGTACGCTTTTTCACCAAAATGCTCGACAATTGATGCCTTAACGCTGTCGTTCGTATTTACTATCGCTTTCGCCGCCGTGTCGGAATAGTATACGGGTACGCCCAATAATTCAAAAATACGGGATACCGTAGTTTTTCCCGATCCAATGCCACCTGTTAAACCTATTTTCAACACCAGGATTATATGTTTAGGTGAATATTGATTTTCCGTTAAACAAAAATCCGGAACCCAACTGTGTGCGGATTCCGGATTGATATGTTGATTACTGATCAGTTTATTTTTTCTCGGCGGGAACGGCATTCAATGCCTTGCTCCATTCCATACTGATGGCGCTTTTTTCGATGCGCAGGTAACTTCCGGGGTTCACTTCCAGTTGGATAGTGGTATCGTCTATCCTGTCTATTTTGCCATGTATTCCGGCAATAGTTACTACCTTATCACCTTTCTGAAGATTACTTTGAAAAGTTTTGGCTTCTTTTGCCTTTTTGGTTTGGGGGCGGATCATAAAAAAATAAAACACTGCAATAATACCTATCAGCATTATCATTTGCATGGTTTGTGCATTACCACCACCAGCTTGCAATAAAATGAAATAATTGTTCATGTTGGTTATTTAAATATTAAGAACTAGCTTTTTTTATTGACTAACACTTCAAATGTCAAACCATAGGTTTCCTGCTGCGTATTGGCTACAACGGTAATGGTTTTATGATTAGGACCCGGTTTGTTATGGCTATCAAATACAGCCTTAATGCTTCCTTCTTCACCCGGGGCTATCGGTTCCAGTGGTTTTTCAGCAACCGTACAACCGCATGAGGGTCGAACATCTTTAATGACCAGGGGTTTTTCGCCGGTGTTTTTAAAGCGGTAAACGATCTCTATTTTTTCACCCTCGGCAATAGTGCCTTTATTAACGGCTGAATCGATCCATTGAATGTTGGTAAGACTAACCGGTGCGCTGCTTTCGGACGTTACAGCATTATTGGCAATGTTGTCTTTGGACAGCTTTTTTTCTGAATTTTGACATGCAACTATAGTAGTGCCCAGGATCAATAAAAGTAGAAAGGAATTTTTTATCATAGAAAAATGATGGTTTGGATTTGCAAATGTAGGCAATTGAGGATAAATCTTACCTTCACAAACCGCTCTAATTTCACGGTTTTTTGTATGATACTTTATGCAATTTATCCTGGGTCAGTAATTCTTTGTGGATATTATCCAGTATGCCGTTTACAAATTGCCCGCTTTGGGGGGTACTGTATGCTTTGGCTAAATCGATGTATTCGTTAATGGTAACTTTTGTTGGGATGGTTTCAAAATACAAAAATTCACAAACGCCCATTTGCATCAAAATCATGTCTAGCACAGCAATTCTTTCGGCGTCCCAATTTTTTAATTTAGGCTTTATCAGCTCCATGCAAAAGTCGTGTTTGTTCAATACCGCATCCAGCAGGTCATGCGCAAACTTTCTTTTTTCGGCACCCAGCATATCCTGGAAATTGCAGTTGACAGGCTTTTGCAGGAAATTCAGGACCAACTGGCACATCATTTCCGCATCATCGTCCCAATGAACAAAACTGTCCTCCATCTGGGAAATGAAATCATCATTGGGAAGCATAAGATCGGTGAAAATGTATTCAATGATATTCTTTTCCGACTTTTTATTGCGTTCCTGCAGCTCTATATATTCCTTATACACAGGTGATTGCGCCAGTTGGAGATAGGTTTTCCTGATCAATTCGGTATTGTCCCATTGCTGGGGTCTGATTTCGTCACAGGCTGCCTGGAATGAGGGGTCCTCCTTAATCTTCCAAACCAGTTCATTGCCGGCAATTTTAATATTTACATTAAGATCCTGTGTTGTAGGTAAATGCTTGGAAGACCGGATGCGGGAATCCCTTTCGGCGTACTGCGCCACCTGGATAATGAAATGAATAAGATAAACGAATAACTGCCGTGTTTGCTCCAGGTGCTTGTCCAATAATTTATTGGCTTTATCCTTCTGATCTTCAGCGGCATCAATAGTATACAGTGTCTGCATTACCTTAACCCGGATGTTTCTTCTGCTAATCATCTTAAAGAACTATTATGGGGCGGCGAAGATAAGGAATTTGAAAATGTGATATTCCTAAAATTTGGAAAAAGGATATTCGCGGGTAGGTAAGAGGTATCAGCTTTCAGGTATCAGGTATCAGGCGGGGATGGTGGTAAGCGCAATCCGTTTTTGAAGGATGAGCCACGAGCTATCAGCAATGAACTTTGAGCATTCAGATAGTGAGGCTGATACCTGACTGCTGACACCTGATACCTATTCTCCCCTGTGCAAATTTGACATACACCAGGGCACTAAATACTGCCAACTTTTTGATTTAACGCCGTATTAATAACAAAACCTGAAATTTTTACCGGCCTTGACGCTTTGGCATGTTATTCGTTCACCCTTTGCAGCATTAAAGATTTTAAAATTAATCTTTAACCAACTCAAAAAAAATATTAACTATGGCTAAAAAGTTCAATGTAACTCCACTTCATGACAGGGTCATTGTGAAACCCGCTGCTGCCGAAGAAAAAACTGCCGGTGGCATTATTATTCCTGATACCGCTAAAGAAAAGCCTCAGCGCGGAACTGTTGTTGCAGCAGGACCCGGCAAAAAGGATGAACCTGTAAGCGTAAAATCGGGTGATACCGTTTTATATGGTAAATATTCCGGAACTGAAATAACGATTGAAGGTGCCGATTATCTTATTATGAGAGAATCCGACATTTTAGCGATCGTTTAATCTTTTCACACCTCGCCGGTCGGCCAGGTGCACATTATCTTGTTTTCAAAAATTCTTTTTACAATCATTCCTTTGCCCCTTAGTGGGTTAGGAGTTTAAATTAAATAATCATGGCAAAACAGTTGTATTTCGAAGTTGAAGCCCGTAATAAAATGAAAAGAGGGGTGGATATCCTGGCCAATGCCGTTAAAGTTACACTCGGACCAAAAGGACGTAACGTGGTATTGGAGAAAAAATTTGGTGCCCCCTCGGTAACTAAAGATGGTGTTACCGTTGCCAAAGAAATTGAACTCGAAGATCCTATTGAAAACATGGGAGCACAGATGGTGAAGGAAGTAGCCAGCAAAACTGCAGATATTGCAGGTGATGGTACTACTACTGCTACCGTTCTGGCGCAGTCTATCATTAGCGAAGGCTTAAAGAATGTTGCAGCAGGCGCTAATCCAATGGACTTAAAGCGTGGCATTACCAAAGCTGTTGAAAAAGTGGTTGAACATCTTCGCTCACAGTCTCAGGCTGTTGGAGCTGATGGTAAAAAAATTCAGCAGGTTGCTTCTATCTCTGCAAACAACGACGAAACAATTGGCAAGCTGATTGCTGAAGCTTTCGCCAAAGTGGGTAAAGATGGTGTTATTACTGTTGAAGAAGCCCGTGGTACTGAAACTGGTATCGAAGTAGTTGAAGGTATGCAGTTTGATCGTGGATATGTTTCTCCATATTTTGTTACCAACAGCGAAAAAATGGAAGCTGAACTGGAAAAACCTTATATCCTGATTTACGACAAAAAAATCAGCGCGATGAAGGATATCCTGCACATTCTTGAGAAAGTAGCTCAGCAGGGCGCTCCTTTGCTGATCATTTCTGAAGACCTGGAAGGTGAAGCACTCGCTACCCTGGTAGTAAATAAATTACGTGGCACGCTGAAAGTGGCTGCTGTAAAAGCTCCGGGCTTTGGCGACAGAAGAAAAGAAATGCTTACAGATATTTCTATTCTTACAGCAGGCACTGTAATAAGTGAAGATATGGGTCACAAATTAGAAGGTGTTGACCTTACTTCTTTAGGAAGAGCTGAAAGAGTGGTAATTGATAAAGACAATACTACAATCGTTGGTGGAAAAGGTAAAAAAGCTGAAATCGGAGGCCGTGTTAGCCAGATCAAAGCGCAGATAGAAACCACTACATCCGACTACGATAAAGAAAAATTACAGGAACGCCTGGCTAAATTAAGCGGTGGTGTAGCTGTGTTACAGGTTGGTGCTGCTACAGAAATGGAAATGAAAGAAAAGAAAGATCGTGTTGACGATGCTTTACACGCAACCCGCGCTGCAGTTGAAGAAGGAATCGTTCCAGGTGGTGGTGTAGCTTATATCCGCGCAATTGAATCTTTAGAAAAGTTTAAAGGACTTAATGAAGACGAATTAACCGGTATTGCAATTGTAAAAAGAGCTATTGAAGAACCACTTCGTCAAATCGTTATCAATAGCGGTATTGAAGGTAGCATCGTAGTACAAAAAGTAAAAGAAGGTAAAGGCGATTACGGCTTTAATGCAAGAACAGAAGTGTATGAAAACCTGTTCAAAGCTGGTGTAATTGATCCTACTAAAGTTACCCGTATTGCGCTTGAAAACGCTGCTTCTATTGCAGGTATGTTGCTTACCACTGAATGTGTAATTGCAGACAAACCTAAAAAAGAAGAAGCTGCTGGTCATAGCCATGGTGCACCTGACATGGGTGGCATGGGTTACTAAACCATCAATATCCGATAAAACGGATAAAAGCATAAAAAATATCCCGTTTCTGCAAAGAGGCGGGATTTTTTTATGCTCAAACTCAGGGCTGTACTTTCTGGGGTAAGCGCTCATCAATCAGTCCCAGGCATACACCGATCGTTTGAGTAATGTTCTGCCCATCGCTTATCGCTCACCGATGATACCTTATACCTGATACCTAATACCTGGGACCTCCACCTGCTATCTCAAATCAAAAACTTCAAATTTCAAATATCCTGCCTTCCTTTTTTCTATATTTGAAGCCATATAATTGTTCTGCATGAAATCTGTTTTAAAATACGCATTGTTGTTGGGGTTAATGTTTGCCTTTGTAAATGTGCTGGTGGCACAGGAGGCGAATAGCAAGAAGAAAAAGAAAAAAAAGAAGAAAGGAGAAATAGAACTACCTGTTGTAAGCCGGGAACTCTTAGACAGTATTCAAAATAACCTGGTATGGGTAACGGGCGGTAAGTTTGTAATGGGCAATAGTGCGGGAGAAGCAGACGAAAAGCCCATGCATGAAGTGATTGTAGATGGGTTCTCGATGAGTAGGTATCCCGTAACCCAGCGCCAGTGGGTGGCCATTATGGGCAATAACCCAAGCGAATTCCAGGGTTGCGATCAATGCCCGATAGATAAGGTAAGTTGGGACGATGCCCAGCAATTCATAAAAATACTGAACCTGCTCACCGGCAAAAAATATACGTTACCAACGGAGGCAGAGTGGGAGTTCGCAGCCAAAGGGGGTAAAGACGGCAGGGGTTATAAATACAGTGGTGGTGATAACCTGGACGAACTGGGTTGGTATACGGGTAACAGCGGCAGAATGCCACATCCTGTTGGCGAAAAATTGCCAAACGAACTGGGCTTGTACGACATGAGTGGAAATGTGTGGGAGTGGTGCCAGGACTGGTACAACAAGAATTTTTACGAACTCCAGGAGAAATATAGCCCAGTGGGTCCCGAATCAGGGGCTGGCCGGGTAAGACGAGGTGGTTCCTGGTTTACGCAGGAGTTGAATTGTAAAACCTCCACCCGCAATAACGTAAAGCAGGATTATAAAGACGATAGCGGTGGTTTCAGGCTGGCACAGTATCCGAATTAATTCCAGTCATAGTTTCGGTGGATAATTTTCAAGGCTTACTCCTTTTTTTATTTCTCCTCTATTTTAACACTGGGGGTGTACTTCGTTTGCAACTTTAATACAGCTTACGCGCATTATTTGTAATTTCGCGGCTCGTATGAAGACAAGATCACTCCGGAAAGACAAGGTTAACATCATTACCTTAGGCTGCAGTAAAAATGTGGTAGATAGCGAGGTTTTAAGCGGTCAGCTTAAGGCCAACGATATTAACGTAGTACATGAAAGTAAAAAAAGCGACCACAATATCGTGGTAATCAATACCTGCGGATTTATCGACAAGGCTAAAGAAGAATCCGTTAACACGATACTTGATCATGTAGATCTCAAAAAGCGGGGAAAATTAGATAAAGTATACGTTACGGGTTGTTTAAGTGAGCGTTACAGGCAAAACCTGGAAGACGAAATTCCGGAGGTGGATGCCTGGTTTGGAACAATGGAACTGCCACTGATCTTAAAAAAATTTGAAGCAGATTACAAAGCAGAATTGATCGGAGAGCGGCTATTGAGTACGCCGAGCCATTATGCTTATATGAAGATATCCGAGGGCTGCAACCGAACCTGCTCTTTTTGCGCTATTCCCCTGATGCGTGGACAACATCTGAGTAAACCTATCGATCAATTGGTTAACGAAGCCGAGACTTTGGTTCGCAGGGGTGTTAAGGAGATTATGCTTATTGCCCAGGAACTTACTTACTACGGACTGGACATTTACAAAAAGAGAGAATTGCCCAGGTTGTTGCATGCACTGGCAGATGTAAAAGGGTTGGAATGGATCCGGTTGCACTACGCCTATCCCTCTAAATTTCCTTTGGAGATTATTGATGTGATGAAGGAAAGACCTAATATCTGCAATTATCTCGACATGCCTTTGCAGCACAGCAGCGACAATATGTTGAAGGCGATGCGGCGGCAGATCACTAAAGCCGAGATGGATGAATTGATAGGGGAGATCAGGCATAAAATCCCCGGCATTTGTTTGCGCACCACATTGATCGCCGGTTTTCCGGGCGAAAGGCAGGAAGATGTAGAAGATATGAAAGCCTTTTTACTGCAGCACCGTTTTGACAGGGTAGGCATTTTTACCTATTCCCATGAGGAGGGCACTACTGCCCACCTACTGCAGGACGATGTTCCCCAGGAGGAAAAGGACCGCAGGGCGCAGGAAGTCATGGAAGTGCAGCAGGAGATCAGCTACGAAAAAAACCAGGAGAAAATTGGTAATACTTTTAAAGTGCTGGTAGATAAAAAAGAGGCCGGGCGATACTTAGGAAGAACGGAATTTGATTCTGTAGAAGTGGATAATGAAGTCATTATTTCCTCAAAGCACAAACTCAACATCGGCGAATTCGTGAATGTAAAAATTTCAAAGGCCTACGACTACGACCTCGAAGGTGAAGTAGTGTAATGATATTTTTTTAGTTTGTTCGCAACGTTAAGCCTCAGTATCCTGAATACTTACCACATAGGCACATAGAAATATAGAAAACTTTAATGTGAAAAGTACCTGCATATTAGCTTTTATGTGAACCTGTTCATCTATGATTCCATGTGTTTGAGTAAGGAGTTGAATATTTACTACATAGACGCATAGAAACGTAGAAAACCTGGATATAAGAAGTACTTACTCACATCGCATACTATGTGAACCTATTATCCACGACGTTATGTGTTTTAAGAAGCAAATGGATACAGGAAAGAAATAAAAAAAGCAACAGAAAATGTGAATTAATTAAGGTTGTGAAGGGGATCAGTTTAATTTGTAGTGATTGATCACTACTCCACTTTCTGTTGCTCTTTCTGTTTGCAATGATTTGAACGGACGGTTAAATTGGCATTGCAGTTTTACCCAGGATTGGATCGGTGCTCATTCATGTTTAGCCTGGGTTTTCGTCAGGATTCGGATCTTAAACGGGATCATTGGTTAGTCAGGATATTGAATCTTGGATACTGGATTCGGATATTCTCTAGGGTAACTGGATCAATTGGATTCTGATACTGGATTCTGGTTTTCTCTAGGATAACCGGATCAATTGGATTATTGGACTTGGATACTGGATTCTGGTTTTTAACAGGATTACCGGACTTTTAATTGGCTTCGGATACTGGATTCTGATATTGGTTTGTTTCACTGGATTTGTTACACAAAGAAAGCACAGTTCGGGTTCCTGCGAAATAGTGCTTTATATTATTGATACGTCGCCCGTCCTCTACATTGCTGGAAAACTACGATATTGGCTCGCTAAGGGCATACCCTTAGTGTGCGCTTCACCTGGTATCACAGCGTGTATAACGAAGTACATTACAGTGTCATCCACATTTGTTAATCGACCGATTACACATGTATTTTCCCCATTTACCCGGAAAATTACGTGCCCCCGTCGCTCTAAACAGTTATTTCATCGAAAGCATATTGCTGTATAAAACTGTCTTATTTTCTTTTAAGTTGATATTGGGTAATCGAAAATGCAAACGCAGCATTGATTTTGAGACGGTATATGGCATTTTCCAGGGCACTGCATGGAGTTAAAGACGCTTCAGGCCAATTAGTAGTACGTTTATACCATCACCAGGCAAGTCAATTGGAGGTTTCAGGGAAACCGTTCTTCATTTCAATTGATATTTGATAACGGTACAGGAACTTTATCGTCTGAAAATGGCAGGAGAGAATTTACTGCGTTGTTAACTCCTTATACCAGGCATTCAGATCAAGTGTATCATCCAACGATTTCTGCAGGTTGATCAGTTCCAGAAATAAACTGGCTACTTTTTTTCTGTATGCAGGGTTACCCGCTAAGTCATACATTTCCTCAGGGTCATTCTTAAGGTTGAATAACAATGTCTTTTTAATATTTGGATACAGGATCAGTTTATAATCTCCTGTATATATACTTCTTTCCACGTTCATATAGGATCCATAAATAGCGGGGTAACTGCTTTGCGTGGTTTTGCCTTTGGCTAAATCCATCAGTGAATGGAATTCAGCATAACCGGGTTTGGGAATGCCAGCTACCTCAAGACTGGTTGCCATGATGTCCTGCATATAAACCGGGGCATCAATAATTTTATTTTTGGGAATGCCCGGCCCAGCAATAATCAATGGTGGTTTTACACTGTGTTCAAATAAACTTTGCTTCCCCAGTAAACCATGTCTTCCAATCGCCAGCCCATGATCGGACGTAAAGAATATAAAGGTATTGTCCATTTTGCCCGATTTTTCAAGTGCATCAAGGATGTCGCCTATTTGTTCATCGAGATAAGTAATACTTGCGTAATATTCACGGATATGTGTTTTGATTGCATATTCTGTTCGTGGAAAAGGAGCCAGCGCTTCATCGCGTAGAGCGGGTCCATTGTCTATCGCGTCTTTGTATGGGTATTCCGGCAGCCAGCTTTTGGGAAGGGAAATATTTTCCAGGGGATATTTATCGAGGTATTCTTTTGGTGACTGTCTCGGGTCATGTGGAGCATTGGAAGCGATGTACATAAAGAAGGGATCTTCTTTTTTTGCAACTGTTTCTATAAAGCCAATGGCATCGTCCCGTAATACCAGCGACCAGTGTTTGCCTCCTTTCCAGTAACCGCCCATGGTAGTGTCATACGGGGTCCAACTGTCGTCGTTTTCGTGTAACGGACGATTATATCCAACCGGCATAATATATTTTACTTTAGTATCGCCATTTTTTATTTGTTCCTCCGTTGGCTTTTCCATTTTTAATAGATTCCAATGATCGCCTGGCATTCCCGGCCGAACATCTTTTGCCACCTGGAAAACTTTACCGGGCGCGGCATCTACATGCCATTTGCCGGTCATATAGGTATTATATCCGCCCTGTTCCATTAATTTACCCCAGGTTTTGTCTGTTGAATCTCCTTTTTGCCAACTTTTGGTAATTTGTTTGGCATGCCAAACCGTTCTTCCCGAAATAAGCATGGCTCTCGAAGCCACACATACCGCACCACCCCAGGCTCCCATATTATGAGCGTTAGTAAACGAAGTGCCCATTCTTACAAGGCGATCCATATTAGGAGTGATGATTTCCGTATTGCCCAGTGCATGAATAGCAGTATAGGTCTGATCATCGGTGAGCAATAAAATGATATTTGGTTTTGTTTGGGAATTTCCATCCTTATGTTGGGCTAATGCAGTATGGAGCAAAAAGTTGCACGCAAGCGCTACAAATATCTTTATCAGCATAGTAAAACTTTAAAAGGGTGAGTTAGCAGCCATGGGTACGTGGCTATGGGACCTCAGCCTGAAGTTCACATTATCCACGTTACCATCCGTTACATGCCTTTATTCGCGCAGCTATCTACTTCTCCCAGCCGCAATCTCTCACATTTTTACCCACGCGGTTTGTAATGGCGTCGCCCAGGTCTTCCCTTGCCTGCTCTACCAACTGTTGCAGTTCCGAAACTACTTCAGGATAAAATTCCTTTACATCATAGCGTTCACCGGGATCACGGCGCAGGTCGAATAATGCGAGTTCTGTTTTGTGATTTTCGTTGGTGTTGCCTGGGTAGCCATCTTTTCCAGGGGCAAACCCTTCATAGGTTCGGCCGCTATGTGGCAATACCAATTTCCATTGACTGCTGCGAACTCCTTCCAGCCTGTTGTTGCCTAAATAATAGTAAA
>DASUFG010000478.1:0-3986 GCA_036274715.1 Agriterribacter sp. | reverse complement strand
CAACCCACGCGCCTTTGGCGTGGTTATCCGCACGGTATTATCTCAATTTAATATTGTAATGGGTACGGAAGAAGAAATCCTGGCGGCGAATCTTACTGACATCAGCCAGTTATCTATTCAGCATCAACAGATCTCCGCACCCGAAATAAAAGGAAATATTGAAAAAGCCATACAAAGCATAATAGCATCCGGAGTTAATATTCTTATCGTTAAGAGAGGAAAGGAAGGGGCTTCCGTATTTGAAAAAGGGAAAACAGAAATGAAGGTTCCCAGCTTCCCGGTTGAAGTGTTGAATGTGCTGGGTGCCGGAGATGCATTTGCAGGCGGTTTTTCGTATGGCTACCTGAATGGATGGGATTTGTACAAAAGTGTAAGAATGGGTAACGCCTGCGGCGCCATCATCGTTACCCGGGAAGGCTGCGCTAATTTTATGCCTACGCTGGAGGAAGTGATGGACTTCACTAACGGGAGAGGCGGGCTTTAAATTTGAAATGTAGTATCATGAAATTTGATATGGAGCGGAGCCACTCGTACCATTGCTCTTGTCCATGTCAAATATTAAATTTTAAATATCAAACATCATTATATGGAAAAGCTAAAAAATTATATTAATGGTCAATGGGTGGCAAGCCATGCTTCGGAGTATACCAATGTGGTAAATCCTGCCACACAGGACGTGATAGTCATGGTACCCTCCGGCAACGTGGCCGACGTGGAAGCAGCAGCCCGCTCTTCTGAAAATGCCTTTGCTATATGGAAACGCATACCAGCAGGCAAACGGATACAGTATCTTTTCCAACTCAAGCGGCTGCTGGAAGAAAATATGGATGAACTTTCCAAAACCATTACACTCGAGTCGGGAAAAACATATGCTGAATCGAAAGCAGAATGGGTTAGGGCGATTGAAAACGTAGAAAATGCCTGCGGCATCCCGGCATTGATGCAGGGCGACTTTTCGGAAGATATTTCGCTTGGTATTGATGAATACATGATACGGCAGCCACTGGGCGTTTGTGCTTGCATTTCTCCTTTCAACTTTCCCGGCATGATCCCTTTTTGGTTCCTGCCTTATGCCATTGCATGCGGAAACACATTCATCATTAAACCTTCGGAAAAAGTACCCCTCACGATGACGAAAGTGATGGAGTTGATAGATAAGTTAGATCTGCCCCCGGGAGTAGTGAATATGATACACGGGGGGAAACCTATTGTGGATGGCATACTCGAGCATCCTGTTATTAAAGCCATCAGTTTTGTCGGCTCGTCTAACGTAGCCCGTTATGTTTACGCCAAAGGGTCGGCAAATGGCAAGCGCGTGCAGGCGCAGGGTGGTGCTAAGAACCCGGTGATTATATTGCCCGACGCCGATATAGATATGACCACCCAGATTGTGGTAGACAGCGTTTTTGGCTGCGCCGGGCAACGATGCCTCGCTGCGTCTACCATTATTACCGTAGGCGAACATAAAAACATCACGGAAAGCCTGGTGGAACTGAGCCGGCAACGCACTACTGGCTTTGGGTTAGATGAAAATGTATTGATGGGACCTGTAATCACCCCGGAAAGCAAAACCAGGATCAACAGCCTTATTGAGAAAGGCATCAGCGAAGGGGCCACACTGCTTGTAGACGGCCGTAACTCAAAAATCAACGGCTACGAAAATGGGAATTTTATACAACCCACCATCCTGGAAAATGTACCGCTGCATGGCCAAATTGCGGCTACCGAAATATTTGGACCGGTAATGAGCCTGGTGCACATCAATACCATTGAAGAAGCCATCGCCTTTGTTAACAGTAATAAGTATGGCAATATGGCATGCGTGTTCACCAGCAGTGGGTTGCACGCCAGGCGTTTTAGAAATGAAGCAGACGCGGGCAATATTGGTATTAACATAGGAGTGGCTGCACCCGTGGCGCAGTTCCCGTTCAGTGGATGGAAAGAAAGCTTTTTTGGAGATTTGCACGGGCAGGGTAAACATGCCGTTGAATTTTTTACACAAACCAAAGTGGTGATCGAAAGGTGGCTGAAGGAATGGACGAGGAAGTTTTAGACAAGGGTCGAACCATAACACACTAAGGCTAACACCGCAAAGAGTTCGACAAGTGTAGGTTTCCATTTGTAATTCATATGTTTTTGAAAGATTCATCCACCATATTTTAAGACTTCTATCATGTCAAAAAAAATAAAAACCGGTGTTATTGGGCTCGGCCGCATCGGGCAGATACACCTCTCCAACCTGCTCAACAATACAAAAAATGCAGAAGTAGTAATCGCATCCGATGTTTCAGCCGCTGCGCATGACTATGCAAAAAAAATGGGCGTTGCCCAGGTCACCACCAGTGCCGAGGAAGTGATCGGCCATCCCGATGTGGAAGCGGTTATTGTTTGCGCGCCCACGCCGCAGCACGTTCCCTATACTATCGCTGCCGCACAGGCGAAGAAGCATATATTTTGCGAGAAACCGCTCGATGTTACCATCCCGGCTATTCTTTCCGCCCAAAAAGCGGTAAACGACAACGGGGTGAAACTCATGCTGGGTTTTAACCGCCGGTTCGACTCCAATTTCGCACGGGTAGGTTCAATGGTTAAAAATGATATCATCGGCATTCCGCATATTTTGCGCATCACCAGCCGCGACCCCGCTCCTCCCCCACTGGAGTATGTAAAAGTATCGGGGGGACTTTTCCTCGACATGACCATTCATGATTTTGATATGGCACGCTTTATTACCGGCAGTGAGGTGAAAGAAGTTTTTGTAAAAGGAGATGCGCTCATTGATTCACGCATAAAGGCGTACGATGATATCGACACAGCGGTCATCGTGCTCACCTTTGAAAATGGCGCCATTGGCGTAATTGACAACAGCCGAAAAGCAGTGTATGGTTATGACCAGCGCCTCGAAATATTTGGCTCCAAAGGCATGGCCAAAGCAGAAAACAATACGCTTGACAACGTGATCCAGTATAGCCAGGAGGGAGGACAAAGCGCTTTACCACTCCACTTTTTCCTGGAACGGTATGAAAAAGCATACCGCACCTGCATGCAATCCTTTATCGATTGTGTGCTGAACGATACCCCCTCACCAGTAGATGCCCACGATGGGCTAATGGCAACAGCTATAGGGCTTGCCGCGGGAATATCTCTAAAAGAAAACAGGGTAGTAAAAATGAATGAAATAATAACAAACTGAACATCATAACAATGCAGTTAATCAATTAACGATCCCCAATCATATTTCATTCACTACATAACCCCCAACGATGAACGAACCCGGCTTGCATCTATTAGACTACCTTGTTTTTGCGCTTTACCTCGGTATTATCGGCTTTTATGGATATTGGATATACAGGAAAAAAACAAACAAATCAGATACCGCTTCCGGGTTTTTCCTGGCCGAAGGCTCACTTACTTTCTGGGCCATCGGTGCCTCGCTCATTGCCTCTAATATTTCGGCCGAACATTTTATCGGCATGTCGGGATCTGGTTTTGCCATCGGCTTAGCCATCTCTTCTTATGAATGGATGGCAGCAGCAGCCCTGATTGTGGTAGCGATTTTCTTTTTGCCCGTTTACCTTAAAAACAAAATCTATACTATGCCGCAATTTCTGCGGCAACGCTATAACCCGCTTGTAGCTACCACTATGGCAGTATTTTGGCTCTTGTTATACATATTCGTTAATCTTACTTCCATCATTTACCTGGGCGCCCTGGCATTAGAAGTAACCGCCGGGATCAATTTTTCGATTGCGGTTGTTGCGCTTGCGCTATTTGCCATCCTGATTACGATCGGTGGTATGAAAGTAATTGGCTACACCGATGTAATACAGGTTATAGTCCTGGTTGTGGGCGGACTCATCACAACCTACCTGGCGCTTGACCTGGTTGCCAAAGAGTTCGGAAACGCAAATGTATTAGGAGCGTTTTCTACATTAAAGGAACAGGCGGATTCGCATTTTCATATGGTACTGAAAGAAGACAACCCT
>DASUFG010000477.1:0-3734 GCA_036274715.1 Agriterribacter sp. | reverse complement strand
TTCCCCAACCGGGTAAAATGGTGATGAATTTTCCATCAGGGCCTGCATAAACATCGTTGCCTGCATTGGGTGCGCATCCAATTATATTAGTGGCATCAAAGTGATTTTCGTTTGTAGTGATCTTGTTTTTTTGTGCGGTAATGAGCAATGCCGTTATAATAATGAATAAGACGGGGAATATTTTTTTTATTGGTTTCATAACAATCTTTGTTCAGATCTTTTGTTGGAGAAACCTATCGGTTATATCGGCCACACCTGCATCTGCCATCCCTTCGGACTTAGCCTTCCAAAGATAGGTATAAAATAGGCCATCCCTAGCAGTCATCCTAAACCAACAGCGTGAATGAGAGAGTTCCCATTCAAATATTTACCCGTTGCTGCTTTTTTCCTGTGTCTTATTTCTCTCCATAAATGACCAGTGCGCTTGAATCAATAATAATATTGCCATCAGGGAATTTCTGATGCAGCAAATCGAATACTTCGTCCTTTATTTTTACTTTCATGGGGTCATCCGCCGTGTTGAGCGCAGCAACAATGGGCGCCCCCACTTCTGTCATCATATCCCAATATACATCAGCGGTTCCTGCCTGGAGTTTTCCGTTTACTTCCAATGCTGAAACGTTCCTTAGTCCCGCCTGCGTAAGCAGGCTCTCCATAAAGCCGGGTTTGGCGCAACGAAACATACCGGGTGCTTCCGGTGGAGGCGCCGGCAGATCCAGGTTTTTTTTAATGATGCTCATGATAGCAGTCACCCAGAAGTTTTTTTCCGGGATATTCCATACCGAGGTTGCAATTCGTCCACCAGGCTTAAGAACCCTTTCCATTTCATGGGCTGCCAACTGCATATCAGGAAAGAACATAAAACCAAAACGACAACTGATGAGGTCAAATGTATTGTTGTTGAAAGGCAATTCGCACACGTCGCCCACCTGCGTTTCAAAATTTTTGATTCCCTGCTTTGTCGCATTCCCGCGGGCCACCTCCAGCATGCCTTCGGAAATGTCTATTGCAATCACTTTTCCGCCATCCAGTCGCGATGCAATGGTTAATCCCGGTTCACCCGTTCCGGAGGCCACGTCCAAAACGAGGTCATCGCCTTCCGGACAAAGTAACCGGATGATCTCATCGCCCATGGGTCTCAAAAACTCCATCGTAAGTTTGTCCCATTTTCCCCAGCCCGGAGAAAATTTGTTCCAGGCTTCTTTTTGCTGTTGGCGGATTTGTTCAAGTTGAAATTCCATTGCGTTGAAGTTTAGTGTGAGGCAGGATCAAATTGTATTCAAAAGTAAATTTTTTTGATTCAGCCGTTGCTTTTTATAATGAAGAGGCTGCACTTCGAATTTTCGCAGGTGGGTGTTGACCTGCCTACCGGACAGGCAGGCACCCGCCTGTAGAGTCCGCTACCGATCGGTGTTTCACCAACAAGAAAATTGGAAAATTTGAAATACGCCCAATGAAGACACTAAGATGGGAAATGATAGGTTGTATATCGAAAAAAAGTTGTTGTTGTATTTGTCAATAATGAGGTTGAAACCATAAACAAATGGTTTATTCTTATTATTTCAATATATTTAAATGCCCGTACCTGCTCCATTTCAACTCTCATCAATTCAAAATCAAACCATGACCAAAAAGAAAGTAATTATCCTGGGCGGTGGAGTAGCGGGGATGAGTGCTGCTCACGAATTAATAGAACGGGGCTTTGAAGTGCAGGTATTTGAAAGAAAAATTGAATTACCGGGTGGGAAGGCCCGAAGCGTTCCCGTACCTGATTTGGATGCCGGCGAACATTACAATCCTTTGCCCGGCGAACATGGGTTCCGGTTTTTCCCGGGTTTTTATAAACATGTTATTGATACCATGAAGCGCATTCCCTTTCCAGGGAATGAAAATGGTGTTTTTGATAATCTTATCCCGGCGCCATATGTAATGCTTGCGCGGAAGGATGCTGAACCCATTGTAATGCTTGACCGGTTTCCCCGGTCTTTTGCAGATTTTAAATTCCTGCTGCATTCGATGAAATTGCCGGAGGGACTATCAAAAGAAGACGAAGCTTTTTTTATGAAAAAAGTTTGGCAGCTCATGACGAGTTGCAAGGCACGCCGCGAGAACGACTACGAGCGAATGGGATGGTGGCAGTTTACCGAAGCGGAGAATAAAAGCCCTGCTTACCAGTCTTTACTTGCCGGCGGATTAACCCGCACATTAGTGGCAGCAAGGGCCCAAACAGCCAGTACCAAAACCGGGGGTGATATTTTTTTACAACTCATCTTTAACATGGCCAACCCGGCCATAGCTACCGACCGGATTTTGAACGGACCCACCAACCAGCAATGGCTATTCCCCTGGCGCGATTACCTGGTAAAACAAGGGGTGGATTATCGGTTTCTTTCTGAGGTCAGAAAAATTGAATGTACCGATGGCGTAATTACCGGCGTATGGGTAGCCAAAGTGAATGCGAAGGCTACTGGTCCGTTTACAGAAGATATAATGACGAGCGCCGGTATGGAGAAGTTTACCGCCGATTATTATATCTGCGCGGTGCCCATTGAAGCGGCAGTTCCATTGATCATGAGTGATATTCTCCAACCCAATCAATCGGTGCAGGATTTTGTAAACAATATCATTCGTACCACAGATCTTTCGGATCCTGGTGTTTCTGTTTTTGACAACGTAAATGACGCGATAGAAAAGGCGGCTATCATGAAAGCCGATCCTACGCTGGTGGGCATGGTTGAGTTATCCAATGACGTGTCGTGGATGACCGGGATACAGTTTTTTCTGAATGAAGAAGTAACGCTGAACCAGGGACATATTATTTTTGCCGATAGCCCCTGGGCGGTTACGGCTATCTCGCAGTCGCAGTTCTGGAAAGGTTTTCCAATGAACAAGTTTGCCGACGGTAAAGTAAAAACCGTTTTGTCGTGCGATGTGTCTAATTGGGATGAGAAAGGTATTTTATATGGCAAGGCGGCAAAGAATTGTACAGCGGAAGAGATCAGGCAGGAGGTGTGGGCACAGATGACAAGAGCGCTGACTGTGAACGGCAAATGTATGTTGAATGAAGGGATGATCCATACCTGGTTTATTGACCGGGATATTGAATTTGAAGGTGATTATTTCAGCAAGAACACTGAACCCCTATTGGTGAATAAAGTAGACACATGGCGGCTGCGACCCGAGTCGCATTGCAGCATTCCAAATTTATTTTTTGCTGCAGACTATGTTCGCACCCATACCGATTTGGCCACTATGGAAGGCGCCAATGAAGCCGCCCGCCGTGCGGTGAACAATATTATAGAGGCCTCCGGCAATCGATCGCCGCTTTGCGAAATATGGGACCTGCACGAACCATGGTTGTTATCGCATTACCGCAACCACGATTACCGCCGTTATTCAAAAGGATTGGTATGGAACGAGAAATTCCCCTGGTGGGTGAAATTGCTGCAATGGATAATATCGTTGTTTAAGAAGGGAGCCCGAAAATCAGGACTGTAGTGAATTGCCGAAGGTTAACCTGGGCATATACCCATCAACAATCACAGGACTTAAAATAAAAATAATGTCATGACTATTTTCGAATACCTGCGGGATTCACATCCCTGGCTCGACACCAGTAATTATTCTGTTACACAGATCGTCATGTTTTTTATAGGTTCGGTGCTATGGTTGGTTTGCTATGCGGATACCCTGATCGATATAAGGAAGAAAAAAACGCTGAACATTCCGTTGGC